>JBILOA010000010.1:0-12885 GCA_044374735.1 Pirellulales bacterium
ATCGGCGGCGGCGACCCGGCACTGCGGGAAGCGGCGTCGCGCAGCCTGCTGACGTCGATTCTGATGACCTTTCCGGCCACGATCTACCTCTCCAAGATCGCCGTGCCGGAGACCGACGCACCCGAGACGCTCGGCCGGCTTGCGTTCGACGATGACCGGCCCGACGCCAACCTGATCGACGCCGCGGCTCGCGGCACCCGCGAAGGGCTGATGCTGGCCGTGAACGTGGGGGCGATCCTGATCGCGTTCATCGCCCTGGTGACCCTCGTGAACCTCGGTCTCGGCTGGCTGGGCGGCTTCCTCGCCGATCCCGATCTCTCGATCGAGAAGATCCTCGGCTGGCTGCTGGCCCCGCTGGCCTGGCTGATCGGCGTGCCCTGGAGCGAATGCGGCACGGTCGGCGGCCTGCTCGGGCTGCGGAGCGTGACCAACGAGGCGGTGGCCTACGAGGAACTGGGCAAGCTCGCGCGGGGCGCTGGCCTGGGAGAGCGATCCACGATGCTCGCCACGATCGCGATGTGCAGCTTCGCCAACCTCTCGAGCATCGGGATCCAGGTGGGCGGCATCGGGGCGCTCGTACCCGAGCGGCGGGCCGACCTGGCACGGCTCGGGATCAAGGCGCTGGTGATCTCGACGCTCGCGACGGCGCTCTCGGCGGCGATCGCCGGCGTGGTGGCCTGAGCGGCTGCTGGTCGCTACCGGGCCGGCAGCTCGCAGCGGCTGCCGAAGGCGCCGCGGGCCCGGATCGCGGCGGCCACCTCGGGCGTGACGAGCTCCTGCCAGGAGGGATCGCCCGCGCAGAGCCGGTCGCGAACCTCGTCGCTCGAGTAGGTCCGCAGCGTTTCGGGGTCGCACGCGAGCCCGCGGATGAGGCCGTTGGCCCGCAGATGCTCGAGGAGGTGTGCGAGGTGCGGGGCGACGCGGACGGTGTCGGCCGTCACGACGGTGCCGTCGATCGCGTCGCGGGTGGGATGCACGTAGAGCCGGGCCGAATCGGTGAACAGCCGGCCGAAGGCCTCGAGGATCCCGCCGCCCAGCCCGGCGTAGTGCCGCTCGTCGAACACTGCCCGCAAGAGCGGCACCCCGAGGACAAAACCGGTTCGCGCGACGTGCCGCGTGGCCAGGTAGGCCGCGAGGTCGTGAAAGGCCCCCAGCGCGCTGACGAGCGTCATCTTCCCGGCCGCCGAGATCAGTTCGACGCGGTCGAGGAAGTCGGCGTCGGCCTCCCGCGGGCCGCCGCGGAGGCTGGTGGTCGAGATCTCCAGCAGCTCGACGATGTCGGTCGCTCCGTCGGCGGCGAAGGCCGCACCGGCCCGGTCCAGCATCTCCAGGTTGAGCCGCGTCACTGGCGCGAAGCGACCACGCTCCACGAGCACGCACTTCTTCCGCATCGCCTCGGCGGCGACCGCGGGCCGGCCGGCCGCGTCGAAGAGCACGGCCGGCGTGTAGCCACGGTGGACGAGGCCAAGCGCGAGCAGGCGATTGTCGGCCGTGGGAAATGCGGGGCCATGCACGGCCAGCCAGTTGATCTCCACGCGTTCGGGGCCGATCTCGTCGAGCAGGGAGTCGATCAACCGGGCCGGGTCCCGCCAGTGGAGCAGGGCCGCGTGGACGAGATTGACTCCCAGCCGGCCCACCGCCTCCTGCTGGAGCGGGTTCGTGGGGTCGAGCAGCCGGACGTGGAGCACGAGGTCGCTGGGCTCGGCCCGGCAGGCGTGCTGGAACCGGACCGCGACCCAGCCGTGGCAGTCGTTGCCGCCGGAGAAGGAGCGGGCGGCGATCGTGTCGGCGAAGGCGAAAAACCGCGTCCGCTCGCCCCGGGAAGCGTCGAGCCGCTCCCGCAACAGCGCGAACTCGTGGTCGAGCATCTCCTCGACGCGTTCCCGCGATACGTACCGCGGCGCCTTGCCGTAGATGGCGTCGCTGAAGGTCATGTCGTAGGCCGACATGGTCTTGGCGACCGTCCCGGCCGCGCCGCCCACGGAGAAGAACCAGCGTGCCACCTCCTGGCCGGCGCCGATCTCGGCGAACGTGCCGTAGACCTCGGGGTCGAGGTTGAGCGCCAGGGCCCGCTCGGCGGTCGGGTCGATCGGGCGGTGCATCGCCGCTGCTCCGGGAAGGCTGCCCGCGCTAGCCGGTGAACAGCGTCGCCAGCCAGTAGAGGCCGCCCGAGAGGGCCATCGCCACCGGCAGTGTCAGGATCCAGGCCAACGCGATCTCACGGACGGTCTCGGGCTGGATGCCCGACTTGTTGGCCCACATCGTGCCGGCCACGCCGCTCGAGAGCACGTGGGTGGTGCTCACCGGGAGGCCGCCCACGTCGGCCAGACCGATCGTGGTCGCGGCCACGAGCTCGGCCGCGGCCCCCTGGGCGTAGGTGAGGTGGGTCTTGCCGATCTTCTCACCCACCGTGACCACGATCCGCTGCCAGCCCACCATCGTGCCCAGGCCGAGGCAGAGCGCGACGCCCATCTTCACCCATTCCGGCACGTACTCCACTGGCTGGGAAAGCTGGCCGGCCAGGCTCTTGAGCACCTTGCGGCGATCCTCGGCCATCCGGTCGCCGAAGGTCCGCACGAGCGTGCGGACGGAAGTTCCGAGCTCCACGAGATGGGTCCGCAGCTCCCAGCGGCCCTCGTCGTCGAGGTCGTGGAAGCTCGTCTTGCCGTCGAGCGTGGCGACCACCTGCCGGGCCAGCGGCAGCGGGTCGAGCGTGGCCAGGACGGCGTCGGCCCGGGGGTGGGGATCGAAGACGCGGTCGACCACGCTGGGAGGGTCGTAGAAATCGAAGGTGACATCCGGGGCGAGTGCGGCGCCGATGGCCCGGTCCTTCTCGAACTCCAGGGCCCGGGGATCCTTGAGCAGCTTCTCGACGCGGCTCGTGGCGAGGTGTTCCTCCTTGAGGGCCTCCATCACCTTGACGATTCCCGGGTCGGAGAGTTCCTTCTCGAGTTCCTTGGCGGCCGCCACCGTGGCCGAGACCTCGGCATGGCTCGAACCCATGTCGAGGGCGTAGGCGGCCGGCACGATCCCGATCAAGACGAGCATGATCAGGCCCATGCCCTTCTGGCCGTCGTTCGAGCCGTGGGCGAAGCTCACGCCCGTGCAAGTGCCGATCAACAGGGCCCGAATCCACCACGGTGGCGGGCGGTCGTCCTTGGGGGGCTCGTAGAGCTCCTTGGCGGGCACGAGCTTCTGGAGCAGGAGCAGCAGCCCGGCGGCCAGCCCGAAGCCGATCAGGGGCGAGAGCAGCAGGGCCGCGCCGACCTCCGACGCCTTGTGCCAGTTGATGCCCTTGGCGAGGCTCCCGTGCTCGAGCCAGGCGTTCATCATGCCCACCCCCATGATCGAGCCGATCAGCGAGTGGGAACTCGAGGCGGGCAGCCCGCGGTACCAGGTGGCGAAGTTCCAGATGATCGCCGCCAGCAAGAGCGCCAGCACCATCGCCAGCCCCTTGCCGGTCTTGATGTTGATGAGCAGGTCGACCGGCAGGAGATGCACGATGCTGAAGGCCACCCCGATCCCACCGGCGTGGACGCCGATGAAGTTCCAGATCCCCGACCAGACGACGGCCGGCGTGGGCTTCAGCGACTTGGTGTAGATCACCGTCGCCACGGCGTTGGCCGTGTCGTGGAAGCCGTTGATGCACTCGAAACCGAAGGCGATCACGAGCGCCACCAGCAGCAGGATCACCTGGCCGCCGGAGAGGGCCCCGATCGCGTCGAAGAATTCCATGGGTCCGGTCCGGGGGCGGTCTGCAAGAAAGCGTTCAACCTAGGTGGGGCCGGGGGCTCGAACAAGCGTCACGACGAGGTACATGGAATTTTCACACTGTGCGGCCGCCGTGAGCCGCGGGTGAACCGAAGTCGGTGGAAACGCGTAGAATCCGGACGGTTTTTCCTTGGGTTGGAGGCAGAGTCTGATGGCGGTGGGCGAGCGGCTGGAGGTGCGGCGGTGGCTGGCCGGGACGGCGATCGCCTACTGGCACCACGGGATCGACATGGGCGACGGCACGGTCGTCCATGCCCGCCCCCATGACTTCCGCAATCCCTTCGGCGGCGGCAGCGTGGTGCGGACCTCGCTGGAGGCGTTCGCCGATGGCGAGGAAGTCCGCGTCACCCGCGAGCCGGCAGCGGCGTTTCTGCCGGCGGAGGTGGCCCGGCGGGCGGCGGCTCACGTGGGCCGCGACGGCTACTGTCCCGTGGTCGCCAACTGCGAGCACTTCGCCACCTGGTGTGCCACCGGTGAACGCCGCAGCCGCCAGGTCGAGCGGGTGGTGCGGCGGGTGGCCACGATCGCGGCCACGGTGGTGGCGGGCGTCGTCGCCCTCCGGGGCGGCCGGGCCGTGGCCCGGGGTCAGTAGTCGGAGAGCGCGCCCGGCCGCCAGGACACCCGCAGGGCATTGAGCACCGCGGCCACGTCGATCGCCTCCTGCACGAGCGCCCCGGCCGCCGGCGGCAGGAGGCCGGCCGCGGCGAAGCCCATCCCGACCAGGCTCGCGGCCATCCCGCCGACGGCGCTCTGCAGGGCGATCGACCGCAGCCGGCCGGCGATGTGGAAGAGCTCGTCGACCCGCTCCAGGGCCTGGTTCACCACCACCGCCCCGGCCGCCTCGCCCGTCACGTCGCTGGCGGTGCCCACCGCGATGCCGACGGTGGCGGCGGCCAGGGCCGGCGCGTCGTTGATGCCATCGCCCACGAACAGGGTCGGCGCCTGCTTCACCGCCTCCTCGACGATCGCCAGCTTGCCCTCCGGCGTCACCTCGGCATGCACCTCCTCGATGCCGACGACGTTCGCCAGCCAGCGGACCTCGCTTTCGCGGTCGCCCGAGACGAGCATCACGCGGGAGAGGCCGTGGGCGGGCCGGAGGTGATCGATGAAGGGCCGGCCGTCCGCCCGCGGCGAGTCGTGAAACCGCAGCACCGCGGCCGGTTCGCCGTCGACGACCACCACGCATTCGAGGCCCCCGGCCTGCGGCGGCAGCCGGGCGGCGGTCGCGGGGTCGCGGGCGGCGAGCTTGTGGCGGCTGGTGACCGCCACGGCATGCTCGCGGCCGGTGGGGGCGACCACCCGGCCCACGAGCCCCTGCCCCGGCTTCTCGGCCACCTCCTCGACCTGCCCCCGGGCGAGCGACCGCTCCGCGGCGGCCGCGACGACCGCTGCCGCCAGCGGGTGGCGGGAATATTGCTCGAGGCTCGCGGCCAAGGCGAGCGTGTCGTCGGCCGGGCGGCCCGAGACGGCCAGGACGTCGGTCAGCCGCGGTTCGCCGTAGGTGAGCGTGCCGGTCTTGTCGAAGATCGCGGTCCGGCAGGTGTCGAGCCGCTCGAGGACCGCCGGGTCGCGGATCACGATCCCGCGCTTGGCCGCCAGCGACACCGCGCCGATGATCGCCACGGGAATCGCGATCAACAGCGGGCAGGGGGTGGCCACGACGAGCACCGCCAGAAACCGCGTGGCTTCGCCGCTGGCCCACCACGCGGCCGCCGCCACGACGAGCGCCAGCGGCGTGTAGAGGGCCCCGAGCGAATCGGCGAGCCGCCGGAGCCGTGGTCGCCGTGATTCGCTCGTCTCGAGCACCGCCATGATCTTCGCGTAGCGGCTGTCGGCGGCGATCCGGTCGGCGCGGATCTCGAGCGCGGCGTCGCCGTTGATCGCCCCGGACAAGACGGTCGAGCCCGGGGCCTTCGGGACCCGGTAGGGCTCGCCGGTGAGGTAGCTTTCGTCCATCGTGCCGCGGCCCGAGACGACCGTGCCGTCGACCGGGCAGATCTCGTGTGGCAGCACCACGAGGAGATCGCCGACGGCGACCTCGGCGAGCGGCACGTCGACGGGCTGGCCGTCGGTCCGGCGATGGGCCAGCGACGGCATCCGCCGGGCCAGGGCCGCGAGCACGTCGCCGGCCCGGGTCACCGCCCGCCGCTCGAGCGCCGCGCCGCCCGAGAGCATCAGCACCACCAGCACGCCGGCCAGGTACTCCCCCAGGATCACGCTCGTCACGATCGAGATCCCGGCCAGGAGATCCGAGCCGAAGCTGCCGGTGACGAGCTTGGCGAGGAGGTCGCCCACGAGCGGGATCCCGCCGATCAGGAGCATCAGCACCAGCGGCAGGTCGGCTAGCACGAGCCCGCGGCCCGGAACGAAGCGGCTCGGATCGAGCGGCCCGAACGACACCGGCCGCGTGGCCAGGCCCGACCAGTGGATGAGGGCCCAGGCGACGAGCGCCACCACCGCGCCGCCGGCGATCAGTTCGTCGACCGGGAGCCGGCGCCAGGCGGACAGTCGCGTCGGCCCGCCGGCTGCCTGCTGCGCGATCATGAGGGGCCTCGGGGCGGGCCGGGTGTGAGCCGGAGGATCAGCTGTGCATCCGCGGCAGGGGGTCGCCGTGCTCGATGATCGCCGCCTCGGCGGCGGCCAGTTCGTGGAGCCGCTCCCGCACGGTCTCCTCCCCGGCAAAACCGGCCGCGAGCCGGACGTAGGTCGAGTGGTGGCGGGCCTCGGACTCGAACAGCCCGCGATAGAAGTCCCGCAGTTCGGCGTCCTGGACGTGCTCACCCAAGAGCGCGAACCGCTCGCAGCTGCGGGCCTCGATCAGGCCGGCGACGAGCAGCCGGTCGACGGCCCGCCCCGGCTCCTGCTTGCGGACGAGCTCGTGGAGCCGCGGGCCGTAGGAGCTGGGCGCGAGCTTGCGGAACGGGATTCCGCGGCGTTCCAGTAGATCCAGCACCATCCGGAAGTGCTCGAGTTCCTCATTCACGATCTCGGTCATCGCCCGGGCGAGGTCGGTGTGGTCCACGTAGGCGAAGAGCAGGTTCATCGCCACGCCGGCCGCCTTCTTCTCGCAGTGCGCGTGGTCGATCAGCACCTCGTCGAGCGAGGTGTCGACCTGGGCGAGCCAGCGACCGGCTGACGCGGAGTGCAGGCTGAGCATGGGGGTGCAACGATAGGCGGCGCGGGGGGCCGCCGGCAAGCGGCGGGAGGACGAACGGCGGACGAGCCGGAACCGGAGCGTCTCCTCAGGGCACGCAGGCCAGGAACAGGTAGGTGGCGAAGAGCACCAGGTGGACGGCCCCCTGCATCACCGACGTGCGGCCGGTGCCCACGGTGATCACGCACACCAGGAGCGTGGTCGCCAGGAGCACGATGTTCTTCGGCCCGAGGCCGAGCACGAGGGGCAGGTCGAGGACCATGGCGGCAACGACGACCACGGGCACGGTGAGCCCGATCGTGGCCAGGGCCGAGCCGAGGGCGAGATTCATGCTGCTCTGGAGCCGGTCGGCCCGCGCGGCCCGGATCGCGGCCCAGGTTTCCGGGAGCAGCACGATGATCGCGACCGCGATCCCGACCACGCTGCGGGGCAGATGGAACCGCTCGACTGCCGCCTCGAGCGGATGTGAGAGCACCTTGGCGAGGCCGACCACCGCCACCAGGGCGATCGAGAGCAGCACGAGACTGGCCGCCGCGGCGGTCCGGCTCGGCGGCTCGGCGTGGACGTCGGGATCGTCGGTCTGGCGGACGGGCAGGAAGTAGTCGCGGTGCCGCACCGTCTGCACGAACACGAAGATGCCCCACAGGGTCGCCGAGACGGCCGCGGCGAACAGCGACTGCGCGCGGCTGTAGGTGCCGACCGGCGTCGTGATCGTGAAGTCGGGGAGCACGAGCGTGATGGCGGCCAGCACGATCAGCGCCGCGAGCCCGCCCCCGGCCCCCTCGACCCGAAACGTCTGCTCCCTGTGGGCCAGGCCCCCGATCAGCGTGCACAGGCCGATCACGCCGCTGGTGATGATCATCACGGTGGCGTACACGGTGTCGCGGGCGAGCGTCTCCATCCCGGCGCCCCCGGCCAAGAGGAGCGCGAGGATCAGCGCAGCCTCGATCACGGTGACGGCCAGCGCCAGCACGAGCGTGCCGAGCGGCTCGCCGACGCGGTGGGCGATGACTTCGGCATGGTGCACGGCGGCGAGCACCGCCGCCACGAGGGCGAGCCCGGAGAGGACCAGCAGCCACGGCGGTTCGTCGGTGGCGAGCGCGGCCGCCAGGATCGCCGCGGCGGCGGGGGGAGCGTAGGTCGTCCAGTGGTGGGGCGAACGGGATTCGGTCACGACCGCGATCCGATGGGGCTGAGCGAGCGGACCGTCGGCCGGCGTTCGCCGCTGAAAAAACGCTCGCGTCATAGCATAACGCGCTGCTCGCGGGGCCCTGTGGCCGCGGGTGCCCCGACCCGCGGAGCACCACGCGGCCATGAGCCACGTGAGGATTCCCGGCGGGGGTGCGCGTGGGGCCGGCATGTGCTTCCCGCCCGCCCGGCATAAACTCTGGCGGGTGTTCCACGCAGGGTCCGGAGGCGGCCACACGTCGCGACCGCATGATCGCCTTCGACCGTCCCGCCGCCGACAAGCCAGCCGAGCGGAACGTGCTCGGTGGTCCGCTGGCCAACTGCTCCCGCGAACCGCTGACCGGATTCTTCCGCGACGGCTGCTGTCGCACCGGTCCCGACGACCTGGGCGTACACACGGTCTGCGCGGTGATGACGGAGGCGTTTCTGGAGTTCACCGTGGCGGCGGGCAACGACCTTGTCACCCCGCAGCCGCAGTGGGGCTTCCCCGGACTCCTCCCCGGTGATCGCTGGTGCCTGTGTGCCGCGCGCTGGCTCGAGGCGGCGAAGGCTGGCCAGGCACCGCTGGTCGTGCTCGAGGCGACGCACGAGAAGTCGCTGGCGATCGTGCCCTTGGAACTGCTCGAGCGGCACGCGGTCAAGCCGGCATGACCGGCTGGCTCTTGCCCGCAGCCGTCCTGGGCGTGGCGGTGCTCTACGCCGCGGTCGGCCATGCCGGGGCCACGGGCTATATCGCCGTGATGGGCCTGATGGGCCTCGCGCCGGAGGTGATCCGGCCGACGGCACTGGTGCTCAACCTCGTCGTCGCGGCGATCGGCACCGCGCAGTTCGTCCGGGCGGGCCATTTCCGCCGCGACCTATTCCTGCCATTGGCCGTGGCGAGCGTGCCGGCCGCGGCGGTCGGCGGAGCCTGGTCGCTGCCGACGGCGGTGTTCGAGGGCGGGCTCGGGGTCGTGCTCGCCTGCTCGGCTCTGCGGATCGTGGGCCAGTTGCGTGGTCGAATGGCGGCTTGCGACAGCCTGCAAGCCGAAGATCTCACAGCGGTGCGGCGGCTCTCAACGCCGTTGCTCGCGGCCGTGGGCGCGGGCCTCGGGCTCGCGTCGGGTCTGACCGGCGTGGGGGGCGGCGTGTTTCTCACGCCGCTCTTGCTCGCGCTCGGCGTGGCGACCACGCGGCAGGTGGCGGCGGTGTCGGTCGTGTTCATTCTGGTCAACTCAGCCGCCGGGCTCGGCGGCTGGCTGGCCAGTGGCAAGAGCCTCGTGGCGATCGATCCGCGGGTCGTGGCGGCGGCCGCCGTCGGAGGACTGGTTGGGTCGCAGCTCGGGGCGTTCCAGCTCCCGGTCCGCTGGCTGCGGGTGCTGATGGCGCTGGTGCTCGCGGTGGCGAGCGTGAAGCTCTTGGCCGAGGCGGTCGCCGCCGGCGTGGCAGCGCGTCGGTCCGAAACCCAAGCTGCGGCCCGCGCGGCCCCCGCCCTTCCCGCGTATGCTTCGGGCGACCCGAGTCGGGCCCGCGTGGAATCCTGAGCCTGGAGCCGAACCGATGCCTCATCGTCGTGGATTCGTGAAGGCGGTCGCCGGTGTCGCCGCCGGCGTGTGGTTGCAGCGGCGTGCCCGGGCGGCGGATTTCGTCTCCCCCAATGAGCGGCCCCGGGTTGCCGCCATCGGCACCGGAAGCCGCTGGTACCAGAAGGCCACCGGCGTCGACGGGTCGTACGGCGCTGCCCCGAGCGTTCGCCAGTTTGGCGACTACGTCGCGGTCAGCGATGTCGATGGCCAGCGGATGGAACGAGCTGCCGCGATCGTCAAGGACTGGACCGGCGTCGAGCCCGCTCAGGCCGGTGACTATCGGGCGATCCTCGACGATCCGAAGGTGGACATCGTGCATATCTCGACCCCCGATCACTGGCATGCCAAGATCGCGATCGAGGCGATGCTGGCCGGGAAGGACGTGTACTGCGAAAAGCCGATGACCTTGACCATCGCCGAGGGGCGGTTGATGTGCGACACCTGTCGCAGGACCGGCCGGATCGTGCAGGTCGGAACGCAGCAACGCAGCGACGAGCGGTTCGTCCGGGCCATCGCCCTGATCCAGGCGGGCCGCCTCGGGACCATGCGGCGCGCGACCTGTGTGATCAACGGGTCACCCACCAGTCCGGTGATTCCGGTCGCGGAGCCCCCCGGGCCCCTGGACTGGAATCGCTGGCTCGGGCCCGTTCCGGAGGCGGATTTTCGCTATCTCGCGGGCGCCAATGGCGAGACCAAGAGTTGGTCGCGGTGCCACTACGAGTTTCGCTGGTGGTACGAGTACTCGGGGGGCAAGCTGACCGACTGGGGAGCCCATCACGTCGACATCGCGACCTGGGGCTTGGGGAAGACCGACACCGGGCCGGTCTCGGTCAACCCGGTGCAGGTCACGCATCCGGTGCCGTTCAAGGACGGCTATCCGACCGACCCCTCGCGGTACAACACCGCGACCGAGTTCCTGATCGAGGCCAGGTTCGCTGACGACGTCGAGATCGTGATTCGCCACGATGGCGACAACGGGATTCTCTTCGAGGGGAGCGACGGCCGGATCTTCGTGAATCGAGGCAAGCTCTCCGGGGCGCCGGTCGAGGACCTGGCTCGCAATCCGCTGCCGCCGGGCGCGATCGAGAGGGCCTACAAAGGTCGGGCGTTGACCGATCATTTCAGGAACTTCTTCGAGTCGGTGCGGGACCGGACCGAGCCGATCTCGGATGTCTTCAGCCACCATCGGGCGCTCTCGACGTGCCATCTGGCGGGAATCGCCGCGCGGCTGAACCGAAAGATCGAGTGGGATCCGGCGGCCGAGCGAATCAGCGGCGATCGACAGGCGCAGAGCTTCGTCGCGCGCGACAATCGCAAGGGCTTCGAGATCGAAGTGAGTTAGCCGCTCCGGGGTTCGCTCGTTCGGCGGGGCGGCCGGGCGCGGCGATCGGGATCCGGCGGCGGGGGAAACGCCCCGTCCGGTCAGTGGGCGGCGGCCTTCGAGAACAGGTTGAGCACCACGACGCCCGCCACGATCAGGCCCATGCCGGCGATCGCCCCGGCGTCGAGCTTCTGCCCGAGGAACAGCCAGCCGATCGCGGCGATCAGGGTCACACCCATGCCCGACCAGACGGCGTAGGCGACGCCGACGGGAATCGTGCCCAGCGTCTGCGAAAGAAAATAGAAGGCGGTGCCGTAGCCCAGCACCACCATCAGGCTTGGCAGCGGCTTCGTGAACCCGGCCGAGGCCTTCAGGAAACTCGTCCCGATCACCTCGGCCACGATCGCGATCACGAGAAACACCCAGGCCGTCGAGCCGCTCATCGGTCGTCCTCCACGCTGCCCGCGGCGGTGTCCACCGCGGTCGCCCCAGCGTAGTCTTTTTTGCCGCTATGCTGTTCGCCGGCTCGGCCCCGAGCGCGGCCGGCGACCCTCCAGGAGCAACGGCGACCATGGCGAAGCAGAAGCGGGAAGCGAAGGGCAAGTCCAAGGTGGCCGGCGGCCGGATCGGCCTGCGGACGGGCGAGGCCCTCGTGGAGGCCGACGAGGCCTGGAGCGCGGCTGAGCCGGAGGTGGTGATCGGGGAGCTCGACGGGCCGGTGGGCTACGCGATCGCGAACCTGCTGGGTGACCAGACCAAGGGCCACTCCCGCGTGTTCGCGATCCTCAACTCCGACGTGCAGGTGCGGCCCGCCACGCTGATGGTGAGCAAGGTCACCGTCAACAACTCGAAGTACACGAACATCCTGATGGGAACGGTCCAGGCGGCGATCGCCCACGGCGTGCTCGACGCGGTGCGGGCCGGTGACATCCCCAAGAAGAAGGCCAACGACCTGGGGATCATCGTCTCGGTCTGGCTCGACCCGGGAATCGTGGATGCGACCTACGACCCCGAGGTACTGTTCCGGACCAACCGCGAGGCCACGGCCAAGGCGATCGGGAAGGCGATGCGTCACGAGCCCACAATCGACTGGCTGCTCGCCAACCAGGCGAAGGTGCCCCACTACTTCCATCAGCTCGCCGTCGACGGCCAACTCGGCTGAGGCGGGGAATGGCGGGCGGCGGCCGTTGGCCGGCCTGGCCGAGCCGACCGAAACGGGCCGCCCGCCGTGCTATCCTCTAGGGGCGGGAGGGTCTCGTTTCCGTCCCCCCGAGCGGTGGAGCATCCGATGCGGAAGGCACGAGCCATCCTGGTTCTGGCGGCGGCCGTCGTCGCCCTCCTGAGCGGCCACGGCAGGGCCGCCGAGCCCGCCCCGACCGTGAGCTACTTCCGGGACGTCCGGCCGCTGCTTCAAGCCCGCTGCCAGGGATGCCACCAGCCTGCCAAGGCGGAGGGGGGCTACGTGATGACGGGCGTGCCGCGGATGCTCGCTGCCGGCGACTCCGGGGCCCCGGGTATCGTGGCCGGCCGCCCGGACGAGAGCGAACTGGTCGCCCGGATCACGCCCGACGCCGACGGCCATGCCGAAATGCCGAAGGAGGGACCGGCGCTCACCGCCGCCGAACTCGACCTCGTCAGGCGGTGGATCGCCGCCGGCGCCGTGGACGATTCGCCGGCCTCCGCCGGCCAGCGAGTCGATGCGGAGCATCCGCCGGTCTACTCCCGCCAGCCCGTCGTCACCTCGATCGACTTTTCTCCCGATGGCAGCCTGCTGGCCGTGACCGGGTTTCACGAGGTGCTCGTGTTCGACGTCGCCGCGGCGCTCGCCGCGCCGGCGGGATCCGCCCCGGCGCCGAAGTTCCGGCTGGTGGGCCTCTCGGAGCGGG
>JBILOA010000253.1:0-3962 GCA_044374735.1 Pirellulales bacterium
GGCGAGTCGCCCCTCGTGGAACGCCGAGTGCGACGCGCGCCCCATGTGCCAGAGCTGGAGAAAAATCCGGCCACCCCGAGCGTGGACCGCGCCGGTCACGACCTTCCAACCCGCCTCCATCGCGTCGGAGTAGATGCCCGGTGACTCGACCCAACCGTTGGCCTGCTCGGAGATCGTGGTGGCCTCGGAGACGATCAGCCCGGCCGATGCCCGCTGGGCGTAATACTCCGCCATCAGGGCGTTGGGCAGCCGTTCGGCGCCGGCACGCGAGCGGGTGAGAGGGGCCATCACGATCCGGTTCGGCAGGCCGAGCCCGTGCAGGTCGAAGGGCTGGAAGAGCGCGGGATGGGTCGTCGGCATTCGATCCTCGGGAGTGGACTGGTGACGTGGGAGGGGCGGCCGGCCCCTTCGGACAGACCGAAATTGACGCCCGTTCTTCCCAGATCGGCTCGAGAACCCGCAAGTCGGAACTGCTCTGGCCTCGACGCGGCGGCCGACGCTACTTTTTTCCTCCGACGGGCCGACCGGCTCGTCGCTTCGTTCCGTCCCTCCCGGGGCCGGCCAGTCACCGGGCCCTCACCACGAAAGGAGTCTCTTCCATGGGTAAAGGCAATCACTCGCAGAAGAACGACAAGAAGAACAAGAAGCCGAAGCAGGACAAGACCAAGACCGTCGTCAAGAAGTGAGCGCGGGCCGGGCCGCACTCCGGCCCGGCCGCCCTCCTCTGCTCGCCATGCCCGACCTGCTGCTGCCGCTGTCGATCTTCGTCGCGGAGATGACCGTCGTCGCGATTTCGACGATGCGGATCATCTTCATCGGCCGAGGTCTGAAGACGATGGCCGCCGGGCTCGGCTTCTTCGAGGTCACGATCTGGCTGTTCGCGATCGGCCAAGTGATGTCGAACCTCGATCAGCCGCTCTGCTTCGCCGCCTTCGCGGGCGGGTTCGTGGCGGGCAACTATCTGGGCATGAGCCTCGAGCAGCGGCTGGCGATCGGCTCCGTCCTCGTGCGGGTGATCACGGGCCGCGACTCGAGGCGGCTGGTGGAGCTCTTGCGCGACGCCGGCTGCGGCGTGACGAGGATCGGGGCCCATGGCCTGCAGGGGCCGGTCGAGATCGTGTTTACGGTGATCAAGCGGCGGCGGCTCGGAGAGGTGCTCGACCTCGTGCGCCGGTTCGACGCCGACGCCTTCTATTCGATCGACGAGCTCCAGGCGAGTTCCAGCCGTGCCGCCTGCGGCCCGCAGGACGTGGCCACGCTGCCGCACACGGCCCCCGAGCCCACGCACGCCGCGCCCCCGGTCCGCCGGGCCGCCTGACAGCCCAGCTTGTGCTCAATGGCTGCGATTCGAGTTCTCAACGCAGACGAACAGGACGGTCTTCAGCCCTCTGGCTTCGTGCTGCCCGGCTCATTGCCCGGCCCCGGCTGAAGGCAGCGGTAGACCACCACGGCTGCCAGCGCCCCGAGGATCGGCGCGACGAGATAGATCCAGAGCGAGTCGAGTTGCATCGCCACGACCGCCGGCGCCAGGGAACGGGCCGGGTTCATCGACGCCCCGCTGATGGGGCCGGCGAACAGGGCCTCGAACGCGATCACCCCGCCGAAGGCGACGCCCCCCATGGGCTTCAGGTCCTTCCCGCCCGCGGAAACCGTCAGGATGACGAGCATCAGGATCAACGTCAGCAGCACTTCGAGAACGAGCGACTGGATCGCGCTGCCCGTCGGGATGGTCGCCCCGAGGGTGACGCTCTCCGGAAACAAGAATCGCAGCACACCGCTTGCGAGCACCGCACCGGTGCACTGGCAGACGATGTAGGGCGGCACCCAAGCCCGGTCAAACCGCCCCGCCGCCCAGAGCCCGATCGTCACGGCCGGGTTGATGTGGCAGCCGGAGATATCGCCCAACGCATACACCAACGCCATGACCACCAGGCCGAACGTGAGCGCCACGCCGACGTGGGAGACTCCGCCCCCCGTCACCTCATTGACGACGACCGCCCCGGTGCCGGCGAACACGAGGCAAAATGCGCCGAACGCCTCCGCGCACAGACGTCGGGACCAGGGGGCTTGGTGCAGCATGCCGCCACGATACCTTCGGGGCTGGCGACGCTGAACCCCGGCAGCCTCTCGCCCGAGACTGCATACTGACCCGACGCGGCGGACACTCCGCGTCGCCCCCTGCCCCGCGATCGATCTGCGCCCCATGAAACCCACCCGGCTCCTCGACCGGGCCGTCACGCCCGACGGCACCCCGCTCACACTCCACGAGCATGACGGCGCCCTCTCGATCCGCGTGGGTGGCGTCGAGCTGATGTCGACCCGGCAGCACCACTCGGAGGAGCGGCTGGCCGAACTCGCCTGCGCCGGCATGAGCGACCGGAATCGCGCGGCGGTGCTGATCGGCGGCCTGGGCCTCGGATTCACCCTCCGCGAGACGCTCCGGCACGTGGCGACCGACGCGACGGTCGTGGTCGCCGAACTCGTGCCCGCCGTGATCGCCTGGAACCGCAACCCGGCCTACGGGCTGGCGGCCGACGTGATCGACGACCCGCGGGTGGAACTCGTGGCCGACGACGTGGCCGACGTGCTCGCGGTGAGCGGCGGCCGCTTCGATGCGATCATGCTCGACGTCGACAACGGCGCGAGCGGTTTGACGGCGGCGGCCAACGACGGGCTGTATGGGGCTACGGGCCTGGGAACCGCCCGCGCGGCGCTCAGGCGCGGTGGCCGGCTCGCCGTCTGGTCGGCAGGGCCCGACCGGCGGTTCGTGGCATGCATGGAGGAGGCGGGCTTCGCCGTGGAGGTCGTCAAGGCCCGCACCCACCCGAGCGGCGGCAGCTGGAACTCGATCTTCGTGGGAACGCGGCCGTAACGCCGTTCAGCCGGCGGCCGAGCCCCCGCCCGCCTCCAGGCTTTCCCAGCGGCTGAACGCCTCGGTGAGTCGCGACTCGATGTCGCGGAGACGGGTCTGATCGCGGGCGAGCACGTCGCCCGGCTGGCGGTAATAGTCGGGCTCCGCCATCGTGGCATGGAGCGCGGCGATCTCGATCTCCAACTGCTCGATCAGCGCCGGCAGGCTCTCGAGCTCCCGCTGCTCCTTGAACGAGCGTTTCTTCTTCGGGGAATCGGCCCGCGGGGCCGGCTGGGATGCCGGTCGGGACGCCGCCGGGGGAGTCGCTGCCGGCGGTGCCTTGGGCCGCTGCCGCAGCCAATCGGTGTAGCCGCCCACGTATTCCTTGACGGCGTAGCCCGCCCCCCCTGTCGGCTCGAACACCAGCGTGCTCGTCACCACGTTGTCGAGAAACGAGCGGTCGTGGCTCACCACGAGCACCGTGCCGGCGAAGTCCACGAGCCGCTCCTCGAGCATCTCGAGCGTTTCCGCGTCGAGGTCGTTGGTGGGCTCGTCGAGCACGATCAGGTTGGCCGGCTTGGCGAACAACCGAGCCAGCAAGACCCTGTTGCGCTCGCCCCCCGAGAGAAACTTCACCAGCGTGCGGGTGCGGTCGGGCGTGAAGAGAAAATCCTGCAGGTAGCCCACCACGTGCCGCGGCTGCCCGCCGATCTGCACGGTCTCGTAGCCGTCGGCCACGTTGTCGGCCACGGTCTTCTCGTCGTCCAACTGGTCCCGAAGCTGGTCGAAGAAGGCGATCCGGAGGTTGGTGCCCAGCCGCACCGAACCCGTCGCCGGCGCGAGCTCGCCGAGCAGCAGCCGCAACAGCGTGGTCTTGCCGGAGCCGTTGGGGCCGATGATCCCGATCCGGTCGCCGCGCATCACGGAGGTCGTGAGGTCGCGGATGATCAGTCGCGTGCCCCGGAGAAACGACACGCCCTCGACGGCCGCCACGAGCGCCCCGCTGCGTTCGGCCTCCTGGATCTCGAGCTTCACGCGGCCCACGGCGTTCCGGCGCTGGCTCCGTTCGCGGCGCATCGCCTCGAGGGCCCGGACGCGGCCCTCGTTGCGG
>JBILOA010000254.1:0-3933 GCA_044374735.1 Pirellulales bacterium
CGTCGTTGGCGCCGATGAACACCCCCCGCGGATCGACCGGGTCGCGGTCGGGAAAGGGCCGCGTGTCGTAGTGGGCCCCCAGCAGGATTCGCTCGCTGCGGTCGGGATGCCAGGTGACGATCAGATTCTCCATGTGGACCGGCTCGCCGGTGCGGCTGTCGCGGACGCGGAAGGCCTGTCCTGAGACGCGCGCCCCCGCGGCCCGAAAATGCTCCGCCACGAGCGCCCGTTGCTGCCGCATGGCTTCCGAACCGCTCGGCCGCGGGCCCAGCCTGCAGAGCGCCTCGAGATGGGCGAAGGCCGCCTCGCCCGAGAACGCCGGCGGATCAGCTGCCCACGCCGCCGCCGGAGCGGCGACCAGCAGCGACGCGATCAGCATGAGGCGACAGGGCACGGAGCACCGGTGGGCATGGAATACGGGCGGAGCCGATCGACCCCGGCAGTGTATGCCGGAAGAACCCCGACCCGGATGGCCACTTTCCCGGGCAGGTACACTCCGCTTCAGGCAGGGCGGATCAGCCGCCGGCCCACAGGTCCCTCGGCTCCGCGAAACCCATGGCCTTCTCCGCTCCCCACGCGCGACCGCCGGTTCGCCGCGCCTGCTGGCTGCGACGGATCCTGGTGGGGCTGGCGACGATCGTGGCCGCCGGCCCGCTGGTCGCCAGGGCGGGTGGTGGTCCCGAGAATCTGTTTCTGGTCGTCAACCCGACCAGCAGCGACAGCATCGCCGTGGCCAACGCGTTCGTGGCGGCCCGCGGCATTCCTCCGATCAATGTCTTCATGCTGCCGTGGGCCGGCAGCAAGGAGAACACGACACTCGGGCGGTTCCGCGACGAGATCCTGACGCCGATCCTCAAGGGGATCGACTCCCGCCGGCTCGCGTCCCAGATCGACTGCATCGTCTACTCCGCCGACTTCCCCTGGCGGATCGACTACGCCGAGTCGCTCCCGCCGGAGCTCGCGCAGAAGGACACCTTTCCATCCGGCTCCCTGACGGGGATGACGATGCTCTTCGGCGCCATCGCCAGCGGCACCCCGGCCTGGCTCGACCCGGAGAGCAACGACTACTACCGCCGCCCCGGACCCGACGGGGTTCCCCCGGAGTCGGTCGGCTTCCGGGGCTGGTACGGCTGGGGCGACGACGGCCGGCTCCTCGAGGCGGGCGGCAGTCGCTACCTGCTCGCCGTGATGCTCGGCGTGACGGCGGGCCGGGGCAACACGGTGCGGGAGCTGGCGACCTATCTCGAGCGGGCCGCGGCCGCCGACGGCACCAAGCCCAAGGGAACGATCTACCTGATGACCAACGGTGACGTGCGCACGACCACCCGGTCCGGTCCCTTCCCCGCGATCGTCAAGGAACTGACCACGCTCGGCGTCAAGGCGGAGATCGCCTCGGGCACGCTCCCGCAGCGCAAGCGGGACGTGGCCGGGCTGATGACCGGCACGCCGTCGTTCGACTGGGCCGCCAGCGGCAGCACGATCCTGCCGGGCGCGATCTGCGAAAACCTGACGAGCTTCGGGGGGATCTTCACGCCGTCCGCCGGGCAAACGCCGCTCTCGGACTTCCTCCGCGCGGGTGCCGCCGGCTCGAGCGGCACGGTGGTCGAACCGTATTCGATCCAGGCCAAGTTCCCGCACCCGTCGATCCACGTCCACTACTGCCGGGGCGCCAGCCTCGTGGAGGCCTTCTACCAGTCGGTCAGCGCTCCCTATCAGCTGCTGGTGGTGGGCGACCCGCTCTGCCAGCCATGGGCGGAGATTCCCAAGGTGGAAGCGGTGCTGGCCGGCACCGAAGGCCCGCTCGGCCCCGGCGCCGTCCTCTCGGGCAGCGTCACACTGGAGCCGCGGGCGGTGTTCGCGACGGACGGCTTGGCGGATCGCTTCGAGCTGTTCGTCGACGGCCTTCGGGTGGCCTCGTGCGGCCCGCGCGGCCGGCTCGCGCTCGAGACCGCCCGCCTGGCCGACGGCCATCACGAACTGCGGGTGGTGGCGATCTCGGCCACGCCGCTCGAGACCCAGGGGCGGACGGTGATTCCCGTGATGTTCGCCAACCACGGCCGGACGCTCGTGCTGACCGCCGCGCCGCAGAAAGTGCCGCTGGACGGCAGCGTGCGGGTCACACTCGAGGGCGAACAGCTCGACGGCGTGCTGGTGTTCGCCACCGGCCGCGTGCTCGGGCGGCTTCAGGCCGCGGCCGGGGCGATCGACGTGCCCGCAGCCATGCTCGGCCGTGGACGGGTGACGCTGTACGCCACCGGACGTGCCGGCCGAACGCCGGCCGAGATGGTCAACGCGGCGCCGATCACGGTGACCGTCGGCGAGTGACTGACGAGACGCCCGCCAGGCCATCCATGGCCCCGGCGGGCGCGCGGCCCTCGGGCCTTCGGCCCCGGCCGCCGGCCGCACCTCCGGGCGGCCGTGCTCGTGCGCGTTGTGGCGCGCGGTGTTTTTGCAGCCGAATCGTTGGAACGCCCCGTCAACCGTTTGACGGCTCGGGGTTGCCCGTGCCCTCGAGCGAGCTGTGGAAGCGAGCGCAGGCAGGATGCCGAAGCGAGCGGACACGCAGTGAACGGAGGTCTGGAGGGCCGCAGTGAACGTCCAGCGAGAGGGCATGGGCAACCCCGAGCCCCCACGCAAGACTCTCGCGAAGGTCCGGAAGCCTGGGACAGCCAACCCGTGACGAGGACCCGCGGCGACTACTTCTGGACCGCCGTGCCGTGATGCGCGCGGGAGAGATGGTCGATGAAGTCGCTGCCGGCGTTGTTGAGCACGAACACCTCGCTCGCGTTGCCCACCGCGTCATGGGGCCGCACGATGCAGATCACCTCGGCCTTGCCCTCGTGCCGGCGAACGTGGTCGAGCAGCGCCTGCTCCCCCGCACTCAGGGGCGGCGCGGCCGCGGCCGGCTTTGGCGCTGGCACAGGCGTTGGCGCCGGGGCGGGAACCGCGGGGCCCTCGGGCGCCGACGGGGGAACGACGACGTTCGTCGAGGCGGTCGGCACGGCATCGGCCCGATCGCGGCGGTCGAAGGCGACCGGCGGCATGGCATCGGGCATGGCCGGGACGTGGGCCGAGCCGCCGGCGGCCAGGGCGTCGGCGCCGGCGCTCGGGTAGACGTTGCGATAGACGAAGGCGAGCCCCGATTCCTCGAGTTGTTCGTGGATCGAGGGCAGGGCCGCGAACAGCCCCTCGTTGTCGGCGGGATCGGCGGCGTTGCAGACGCCGATCAGCGTGCCGTCGATCGCGAACAGGCCGCCGCCGCTGCGGCCCTGCACGGGCTGCCCCGCCACCTGCACGTTGGCCGGTCCGAGATACTTGTCGACGGCGGTGATCCGGCTGTGGTGAATTGTGGGATCGGCCCCGCCGTTGCAGCCCACGGTCACCACCGACTCGCCGGGAGCGACCCGTCGGTCGGCCGCGCCCACGCGGACGGCCTCGAGGGGCGCGTCGGTGAAGATGCTCACGAGCGCCAGGTCGCGCCGCAGATCCCAGGCGACGACCTGCCCCGCGACGCCCCGCGGCCCGCCGGTCGCGAACAGATCGACCTCGACCCGCCCCTTGCCGTCGGAGTCGCGGAAGATGTGCCCGCAGGTGAGGATCAGGGCCTCCCCCTGGCGGCAGTCGATCACGGTGCCCGTGCCTCGCGAGACACCGGCCGCGGACTCGACCCGCAGCCGCGCGCTGGCGGCCATCAGCTTGCGTTCGAGCGCGTCACGCGGCGGCTCGGTCGCGGCCGGTGCGATGGCGGCGGCCGGCACGCCGACGTCCGCAAGCGCGGCCGGAGCCGTCGGCCCGGCGGCCGGCGGTGGTTCGACCGGCACGGCCGCCCGGATCGGTGACTCCATGGCCAACGGCGCGGCGGCGGCCTTGACGGGCAGCGGGATCCCGGGCTCGGCGGCAGCGGCGGTCGGGGGCGGCAGCGGCTTGCCGCCG
>JBILOA010000255.1:0-3929 GCA_044374735.1 Pirellulales bacterium
AGAGCGAACGGCTGATCCACGAGGCCCTGGCGCACTACGTCCAGAACCGGACCGTCCTGATGATCACCCACCGGGCGAGCACCCTCGCCCTGGCCGACGCGATCGTCGAGGTCGAGCACGGCAAGGCCGTGAAGCGGCCGGCCCGGCAGCCGCAGGCGGCCTGAGCCGGAAATCGCGTATCATCGAAGGTCCCCCGGGCAACGCACCTCATGGCTGCCAAGATCAAGTGTTCCTGCGGCTATAGCGGCCCCGGTCTGGTCGGTGCGGAGGGACTGAAGTGCCCGCTGTGCGGCGAGCAGGCCGCCGCGGAGCCGGAGGAGAAGACGTGGCGGGTGCCGTGCCCCAAGGGCCACGTGTTCCGGGCGCCGGAGTCGTGGATGGGCAAGAAGATGGTCTGCCCCGACTGCAACGAGATGTTCATCCTCCAGGTCAGCGACAGCCTCGAGAGGAAGGAAGAGCTGCGAAAGCGGCAGGAGCAGGAAGAGGCGAAGTTCGCCAAGATGTGGCTGCAGCGGGCCATCTGGGCGGCCGTGCTGTTCGGCCTGTTGCTCGTCGCGATGATCGTGATGAGCGTGATGAAGTAGCGCGGCCCGGCCGTCGTCAGCCGAGGCGGTCGTTCCAGCGGGCGGCGTCCTTGGGCTCGTAACGGATCGGCTCGAAGGTGTCGCGGACGACGCGGCGGATGGCCCGCAGGTCGACCTTTCCGTCGCGGGCCAGCAGCTGGACGAGCAGGTTGCCGATCGCGGTGGCTTCGACCGGGCCGGCCACGACCGGCCGTCCCGTGGCGTCGGCGATCATCTGGCAGAGCAGGGAGTTCTTGACGCCCCCGCCGACCACGTGCACCCGCCCCACGCGGCGGCCCAGCAGGCTGTCGAGTTCGCCGAGCGTGCGCCGCACGGCCGCCGCCACGCTTTCGAGCGCTGCCCGCACCGTGGCTGCGGTCGTCTCGGGTTCCGGCTCGCCCGAGGCCCGCGCCAAGGCCCGGATCGCCGCCGGCATGTCGGCCGGCGCGACGAGCGACGGGTGGTTGGGGTCCACGAGCGTGACCAGCGGCGGCGCCTCGGCGGCCAGCGCCGTGAGCTGATCCCAGCTCCACTCCTGCCCGGCCCGCTGCCAGGCGGCCCGGCACTGCTGCACCAGCCACAGCCCGCAGACGTTCTTGAGCAGCCGGGTGGTGCCGCCGATGCCGGCCTCGTTGGTGAAGTTGCGGGCCAGGCACTCGGGCGTCACGAGCGGCCGGTCGAGCTCGGCCCCGACCAGCGCCCAGGTGCCGAGGCTCACGTAGCACCACTCGGGCCGCGGGCTCGGGGGTTCGTCGGCCGGCACGGCGGCAACGGCGCTGGCGGTGTCGTGGGTGCCCGGCAGCACCACGCGCACGCCCGTCAGCCCGGTTTCTGCCGCCACGTCCGGCCGCATCGGGCCGAGCACGGTGCCGGGGTCGGAGATCGGCCCGAAGATCCGCGGCGGCAGGCCCAGGCGTTCCATGAGCGGGCGTGCCCAGTCGCCGGACTGCGGGTCGAAGCACTGCGTCGTGCTGGCGTTGGTGCGCTCGTTCGAGGCGACTCCGGAGAGGAGCCAGTGGAAGAGGTCGGGAATCATCAGCAGCCGGTCGGCCGCCGCCAGCACCCGGCTCTCGGCTTGCTTGAGCGCCATCAGTTGGTAGAGCGAGTTGATCTCCATGAACTGCAGGCCGGTGGCGGCGAAGATCTCTTCGCGGGGCACGGCCGCGGTGGTGGCCGCGAGCATGCCCTGCGTCCGGGCGTCGCGGTAGCAGACGGGATTGGCGAGCAGGTCGCCGTCGGCGGCGAGGAACGAGAAGTCGACGCCCCAGGTGTCGACGCCGACGCTCGACACCGCCCGTCCGTGCCGCGCCGCGGCCGCCCGCAGGCCGAGGCTCACCTCCTGCCACAGCCGGGGGAGGTCCCAGATCAACCGGCCGGCCATCGTCACCGGCCCGTTGTCGAAGCGGTGGACCTCCTCGAGTTCGAGCAGCCGCCCGTCGAAGCCACCCGCCACGACGCGGCCGCCCGAGGCCCCGAGGTCGACCGCCAGTGCCACGTGTCGCGCCATGTCTCGTCCTCGATGGGATGGGCCGTCGCCCTGGCCCTGGGGTGCCGCGAGCGGGGCCCGCCGGGCACGCGGGCCGATTGTTGTGTTTTTCCTGCCGGGGGGTAGGGGGGCGGCGAAAGCCTTGACGATCGCCGGGGCTGACGCTGGTGGTTGACCCCGGCCGATTCCGATTCCAGAATCCGCCCGAGGGATACATGCAATACATGACCAACTTGGTAAGGATTCTTGGATGACCGCTGGTTCGGCAGTGCCGGATGCCACCTCGGCCGCCCAGCCCTCGGCAGCCGTCCGCGAAGAACTCGCCCAGGCCAGCCGGTCGCTGGAGCAGTCGTCGCCCGCCGAGATCATCGCCTGGGCCGTGGGGCGTTATGGCGCGCGGCTCACGATGGCGACCGCGTTCGGGCCGGAAGGCTGCCTGATCATCCACTGGCTGGCCGCGATCGCCCCGCGCACGTTCGTCTTCAACCTCGACACCGGCTATCAGTTTCCGGAGACGCTCGCCCTGCGGGACCAGATCGCCGCCCGTTACGGAGTCGAGGTTTCGCTCGAGCGGCCGGAGACGAGCGTCGCCGACTACGAGCGACTCCACGGCGGGCCGCTTTACCGCGCCGCCCCCGACCGCTGCTGCAGCGACCGCAAACTGGCGGTCATCCGCCGGGTGCTCGTCGGCTTCGAGGCCTGGATGAGCGGCATCCGTCGCGACCAGAGTCCGGATCGGGCGGCGGCGGCGATCGTCGGCTGGGATCACAAGTTCGGCGTGGTCAAGATCTCGCCGCTGGCCAACTGGACGAAGGCCATGGTCTGGGACGCGATCGTCCGTGAGCAGGTTCCCTACAACCCGCTGCACGATCGGGGCTTCGTGAGCATCGGCTGTGCGCCCTGCACCCGGTCCGTCACGGCCGGCGAAGACGAGCGGGCCGGCCGCTGGAGCGGGATGGCCAAGACCGAGTGCGGGCTCCACAGCCGCGAGTGAACGCTTCCTGAGGCCGGTCGCCACGGCCGGTGCCACCATGCGGCTCTCCGCCCGAACCGAGTATGCCGCGATCGCCGCGGTCGAACTGGCGCGGCGGGGCGATGCCGGCGGGCCGGTCGGCATGAAGACGATCTGCGACGCGCAGCGGGTGCCGCCCCGGTTCCTGGTCCACATCCTCCTGCAGCTGAAGCGGGCCGGGATCGTCGCCAGCGTCCGCGGGGCCGGCGGCGGCTACCGCCTGGCGCGGCCGGCCGCCGCGATCACGCTTCGCGATATCCGCGAGGCCGTCGAGGGTGCGACCGAGCGGCCGGCGCCGCTGACGGCCGACTTGGCCGGGGCCTCGCGGGCCGCCACGGCGTTGCTCGCGGCCTGGGATGGCGCCGCCCGGGCCGAGGCAGAGGCGCTGGCCCGCGTCACGCTCGCCGACCTGGCCGCCCGCAGCCGCGAGCCCGGTCAGACGATGTATTACATCTGACTTTCGCTTGGAAAAAGCCCTCCTTGGCCTTTTTCCACTTGGTCGACCGCAGGAAACGCCAAGGGTTTCCAGGGTCGACAGTCGCCGCATCCTGCGGCGGCACCCGCTCGCCGTCAGCTGTGGTTTTCCGCGGCTTCATTTGGGGCCGGCTTGCGGATGGGGCGGGGCGTGGCAAAATGTGGGGCTTTCCGCCATCCACCGCCGGCAACGCCCGCCCCGGATCTCCAGGATCATTTCAGGATCATCATGAACGAAACGCTCGAGGTCACGCTCCGCAAGACCACCGGTTCCAGCGAGGCCCGTCGGCTGCGCCGCAGCGGGATGGTCCCCGCGATCCTCTATGGCCACGGGGAGCCCTGCGTGGGCCTCGCCGCCACGCGGGAGGCCGTCGAGGCCGCCGTGCGTCACGGC
>JBILOA010000256.1:0-3915 GCA_044374735.1 Pirellulales bacterium
GCCCGCCTGGTTCGGATCGAGGACGGGCCCCGGCGCGGGAAGCTCTTCCTGGGCACGCACGTGCGGCGAGCCGAGGACGGGGAACGCCGTGAGGCAGGTGAGCAGCAGCCGGCCCAGGAACCGGCGGGGCGCCGTCCGGGAACGCCGTCGGGTCGACGCGATGTGGGAGGGGCGTGAATCCATGAGCGCCGACATCCACACTGCGGTGCCTACCGGTCCAATCTCAAGAATCGGCACACACAACTCTGGAGGAATAGTCGCCGCGATCCGCCCAGGCCACGCCCCTTCTGCCGCTGACCGCCGCCCGGCTTGCGGCTTGCCCGCCTGCCTGCACCGCGCCGGCCGGCGACTTGCCCAGGTGCCGTAGCCGACCTATCCTCACGCGCTCCCATGATGCCCCGCCCCTTGTCCGTCGTTCGGGCCGCTTGCCTGCTGCTCGCCGTCGTGATGGCCGGCGGCCCAAACGGCGCCGAAGCAGAGCCCGCGAGCCCCGCCACCAGTGCGGCCCCGGTCGCCAAGCTCGCCGCCGGACCATACGCCACCCTCGCGGACCGGGAGCAGGCGGTCGTGGCCGCGGCGCTCGCCGACCTGGACGCCGTCCACAAGAGCTACAGCCCGATGGTCGGCTGGACGGCCCAGCTCCTCTACAAGGCCGGCCGCACCGAGGAAGCCAACGAGGTCGTCCGCGGCTACGTCGGCAAGCTGATCCGCGAGGCCAAGACCCGGATCGCGACCATGGAGAAGCAGAAGGCAGCGGGCACCTTCAAGAGCCTGCCCGTGGGCGACGGGCTCGTGTGGGGCGAACCGCACGTCAACGGGTTTGGGCTCTGGGCCATCCTCAACGTGTTCATGCGGCACGGCGACAAGATGGACCAGCAGCTCCGCGACGATGTCCGGTGGATCTGCACCAAGAACACGAGTTGGTTCGGCTCGACGGGCAACCTCTCGTTCCTGATCCCCTTCAACCTCTACCTGACGGAGCGGATGTGGGACCCCGCCCTCCTACCCGAGGACGGCCGCTACGGCGCCCGCGGTGACGCGGCGCTCAAGATGTTTCACAAGCGGATGGACTACACCGTCTCGCGCGGCTCCCCCGAGTTCGCCTCGCGTCCCTACCTGATCTACAACATCGGGATCCTGCTCAACTTCGACAATCCGTTCATCGAGCCCGAACTCGCGAAGCGGGCCGCGATGGCCTACGAGATGTCGATCGCCCACGCCGCGGGCACGTGGCTCAGGGGCAACTGGATCACCCCGGCCGGCCGCAGCTACCCGGCCCATTTCTCCCAGGTGCCCGGCGGCAACGCCGCGATGCTCTGGACCTACTTCGGCGGGCAGACGCCGCCGCTAAGCGGGATCAGCCCGGCCGTGTACACGGCCGCGGAGCCCTGGCGGCCGCACCCGCTGCTCGTGAAGGCCGCGACCGACCGCGACAGGCCCTACGTGCACCGCTCCCGGTTCGACGGCGTCAACCACTTCCAGACGTCCTTCATCGACCGCACCTACGGCGTGTTCAGCACCGCGCTCACGCATCCGCCCACCGGGAGGAAATCGTCGATCTGGGGTCAGACCTATCCCTACGGCGTGATGTTCGACCAGCCCGACACCACCAAGGCCAGCATCTGCTGGATGACGGTGCCGACCTGCGACGACAAGCCGCTCACGAACCACACCCAGGGCGTCAGCAGCCGATTCTGCGAATACCTGCAACGGGAAGGCGCGCTCTTGCTCGTGGCCAACGACCTTCGAAACGGGGAGTTCCTGCCGCAGACCCGCGCCGACGTGAAGGGCCACAAGCAGTTCTCGCTCGAGACCCGCTCGATCCTCGGCTACGTGCCCGACGGCTACCTGGCCTTGATTGACGACGCCGCCACCGACGGGCGGATCTTCCTCGACTACGGCAGCGTGCTGATCGCCTTCACGGCCAGCCAGCCCTTCACCTGGACCCCGCGGGGCGGCCTGTTCTCGGGCGGCGGCCTGTCCAAGCAAGACAGCGAGTTTCGGGTCGCGGCCGACGACGCCGCCCTGGCCCTGGAGGCCGCCCACCCCGACGAGTTCCCCGCGGCCTCGCCCGCCGAGCGGCTGGAGGCCTTCAAGCGGAAGCTCGTCGCCACGACGAAGCTCACGCTCGGCACGGCGGAACTGCCCGGCGAGCCAGTGAAGGGGCAGGACCCCGCCACGCCCGTCCCACCGCGCACGGTGGCCAAGGCCACCTACATCGATCGCTTCGGCCATGTCCTCGACAAGACGTTCCACGGGCCGGCGAAGATCGACGGCGTGGAGGTCGACTATGCCTTCTGGCCGCTGGTGGACAACCCCTGGGTCCACCAGGATTGGGACGGCAACATGCGGATCACCGACGGCGTCACGGAGCGGCTCTACGACGTGAAGGCCTGGACGGTCACAGAGCGCCCGGTGTCACGGTAGGCGGCACCGCGTGGTTGCCCGGCCCGCTCACGGCTCGAGCACGACCTTGACGAGGCCCGGCTCGCGGTCGTGCAGCCGGGTGAACCAGTCGGGGCCCTCGACCAACGGCACGACGCGGCTCACGAAGCCCGAGAGATTCACTCGCCCCTCCGCGACCAAGCGGATCGCCTCCGGGTAGCAGCCGGCCGACGCGCACGACCCCTGCAGCCGCAGCTGCCGCGTGACCACCGCTTGGAGTGGCAGCTCGATCGTGGGCGACACGTTGCCCACGAGCACGACCGTGCCGCCACGCGTGGCCGCCGCGATCGCGGTCTGCACGGCCCCCGTCGAGCCCACCGCCTCGATCACGAGGTCGGCCCCGTCGGTGTCGGGCGACGAGGTGCCCCAGCGCGCGGCCCGTGCGCCCGCGTCGTCACCCGCGAGCAGCGTCTCCGTCGCCCCCAGCCGACGGGCCTCGGCCAGCCGCCCCGCGTCGAGATCGATGGCCGCGATCTGGCTCACCCCCTTGGCGGCGAGGGCCGCGACGACCGCGAGGCCGATCGTGCCAGCTCCCACGACCACGGCCGACCGTGTCGCCGGCCCCGCCTCGCCCAGCTGCACCGCGTGCAGCGCGATCGTGAGCGGTTCGAGCAGCGCGGCCGACACGAAGTCGAGCGCATCGGGAATCGGATGGACGACCCGCCGCGGCACGGTCACAAACTCCGCGAAGCAGCCGTGTCGCCGGTAGGTGCCGCAGGAAACGCCGAGCACCTGGCGGTGGGTGCACAGATTTTCGGCGCCGGCCAGGCAGTGCTCACAGGCCCCACAGAACACGGTCGAGTCGAGCACGACCCGCGTGCCGGGGGCGAGATCGAGCACGCCCGCCCCGACCGCGTCCACCGTCCCGGCCGCCTCGTGACCCATCACGAGCGGCGGAATCCGCCGGCCGGTGGCCCCGGTGTAGCCATGCACGTCGCTGCCGCAGATCCCGCAGGCGGCGACGCGGACCCGCACCTCGCCGGGCCCGACGGCCGGGGTGTCGAGATCGGCCAGTTCGAGCCGACCGGGAGCGGTGAGCAGCAGGGCTTTCATGGGGCATGATGATACCGCACACGCGGACTGTCCGCGCTCTGTCGGCAGACCTGCGAGCAACCTTGATCGTGCGAGCTCGGGGTTGCCCATGCCATCTCGCCGGACGCTCCCTGCGGGCATCCTGCCCTCCGCTCGCTCGGAGGAAACCTCGCTTTCGCCCTCCGGGCTGCGCTCGGTTTCCTACGCCTGCTCGATTGGCATGGGCAACCCCTCGCAGTCCAACGTGTGAGGAGGAAACGTCCCACATTCAGATTCGTCTAAACGAACATTGCGCGCCACACCGCGCCCGAGCACGGCCGCCCGGAGGTGCGGCCGGCGGCAGCGGCCGAAGGCCGGAGTGCCGCCAAGCCCGCCGGGGCCATGGATGGCCCGCCGGGCGTGCAGTCAGTACAGGCTCAGCGTGCCGCCGTCGGGCCA
>JBILOA010000011.1:0-12723 GCA_044374735.1 Pirellulales bacterium
ATCGAGTTCTGCTTCTCGAGCGCGCAGGAGATGTCGTAGGGGGAGAAGATCACCGCCCAGCGGTCCTTGATCCGGATCCCCTCGAGCTGCGGCGGCCCCTTCACCTTTCGGGTCGCGAGCGGTCCGTCGCCGCCCGCCGGCTCGCGGAGCGTCACCTCGCGGATGTCGAAGCCGCCATAGTCGGCGGCCGTGAAGATCGGGTCGTCGGCCGGGATCTTCTCCAGGGCCCGGCCCGGCAGGATCTCGGCGAGTTCGCGGCGAAACGCGGCCGCAAACGGGGGCGAGGCGCAGACGGCATCCGCGAGGATCGTGCCGCCGCGGTCGAGGAAGGCGGCCAGCTTCTCCCGGCGCGGGGCGTCGAAGGTGAAGCCCTTGCGGCCGTGCATGAAGACGAGGTGGTAGTCGAATAGCGCCTCGTCGCCGGGGTCGATCAGGCTGGGCGTCTCGTCGACCGTGATGCCGGTCTCGCGGGCGGCGGCCCGGAGGATGTTGGCGAGCGCGGCCGGCGCCGCGTCGCACATGCCCGAGTGGCGGAGTTTGCCGATCGCCAGTTGTCCGCGCTCGAACTCGCCGGCGGCCGCGGCGGCGGGCAGGTCCGCGATCTCGAACAGCTCGTCCTTTCGTTTGACCTCGCGGTTGGTGGCGTAGGCGAGCACGTTGGCTCCGATCGCGAGGGCCGCCTCCACCTCCCGGCGCACGGGGGCGGGGAGCCGGGCCCGTGCGGCCCCGCCGAGCTCCCACAGACAGGACAGGCTCGGCATCGCCGGGGCATCGCGTTGTAAGTCCGTCGGTGGAGCATAGATCAGGCAGGTGCGGCAGCCGTAGTCGATCCCCAGGAGCGGCCGGTGCAACTCGGGCGGCACGAGTTCCTCCGCGTGCCAGGCGGGATGCTCGGGGGGAAGGAGGTTGAGCCGGTACTCGGGTTCGGGGAAGATCTCGCCCACGAGTTGCCGCAGCCGGCGGTCGAACTCGTCGCTGCGCGGGCAGCAGGCCTCGGCGAACACGAAGCCCCCCTCGTCGATGTAGTCCCGCAGCCGCTTGCCCGCGTCGGGCCCGAGGTCGAAGAGCACCTTGCCCGAGAGCCAGAAGACGGGCGCCTGCATCAGGTCGGCGTGGGCCGCCCCCGGCGTGTCGAGCACGTGCCACGAGAGTCCGGCGGGGTAGTCCTTCTTCCAGCGGCCCTCGACGTATTCCACGAGGTGGGCGATGTCGTGGCCGTGGCGGTTCCAGTCGTCCTCCGGGCCGTGGCGGCTCTTGGCCACGATCACCGGCCGGCGGCCCTTGGCGAGAAACAACAGCGCGAAGCTCGTCGAGACCACTTCGTCTTCGATCCGCCGGGCCTTGAACTGGCCCGTCAACCGATCCTGGGCGTCGATGAACATCCGCGCCCCGACGCGATACCAGTCGTGGTCGCCGATGAAGCGGCGGGCCGTGAACCGGCCGACCCGCTCCATCCCGTAGAGGTAGTAGTAGTGCCAGGTGTCGCCGCCGGTGCCCGGGTTTTCCGTGACGCTGAACCGCCGCCCGAGCCAGTCGAGGCCCCGCTCGAGCACCTGCGGCGCGCGGCCGCCGCCACAGCAGGAGACGGAGTCGCGGGCGGCCTGGGCGTCGGGCGTGCCGATGTGCTCGGACGTGATCCAGACGCTGGCGATGCCGGCGCAGGTCATGCTGCCGGTGCCGGCCGAGCGGCCCGAGTAGCCCCACGAGCCGTCGCCGTTGGCGCAGGCCACCCAATACTGCTGCGACCGCACCCAGGTCTCCTCGCGCACCGGGATCCCAGCCCGCGCGGCCTCGTGGAGGGCCAGCAGGGCGAACTGGGTGTTGGAGTTGTCGCCCGCGCCCCCGCGGCTCTCGCGGTAGCTCCACGAGCCGGCACCGGGGCCGGCGGGCACCTGGGCCGCCTCGAGCCAGGCCACGTTGCGGGCCAGGATCGCGGCGTCGGCCTCCGGCGCGAGCATCGCCAGGGCCATCGTCTGCAGCGAGACGGCGTAGGTGTCGACGGGCATCTGCGTGCGCAGCCAGGCCAAGCCCTTCCGCATCGCGGGGTGCTCGGCGTCGAGGCCGGCATTGGCCAGGGCGAGCAGCACGAGGCCCGTCGCCCCGACCCGCTTGTCGGCCGAGTGCAGCGCCTCCCAGTAGCCGTCGGGCTTCTGCTGGCGGACGAGAAACTCGCGGGCCTTCTCGATCGACCGCTGGATCTCGCCGGGGCCGATCGGCTGGCCCTCGGCTCCGGCGACGGTCGGGCCGCAGGCGGCCGCCACGACGAAGGCGACGATGCCGCCCAGGTGCCACGGCCTGCGATCGGCATGACGGATCGGTGAGCGCATGATCGCGGGGAGGAGGAAGGAGGCGCGTCGCCCGACTCGATCGTAGCAGGTTCATCTTGGGCCGGGACGGTAGGGATCACGAAAGCCGGGGCGACCCTGAGGCCTGTTTGCCGTCACCGCGGGCAGGCCCGATACTGAACCTTCCGCCCGGACGAGACGCCGTCTCCCGCCGGACGGTCCCCGGCAGGAAGGAACACTGGCGTGTCCACCGCATCCCGTCCCAAGACGCTCGACGACATCCTGCAGGAGTTCGCCCAGCACCGGCGGCTGATGCAGGAGGAACTGCAGAAGGTGATCGTCGGCCAGGCCGACGTGATCGAGCAGCTGTTCGCCGCCATTTTCACCCGGGGTCACTGCCTCCTGGAGGGGGTGCCGGGGCTGGCCAAGACGCTGATGGTCTCGACGCTCGCCCGGATCCTCGACGTCAACTTCAAGCGGGTGCAGTTCACGCCCGACCTGATGCCCTCCGACATCACCGGCACCAACGTGCTCGACGACGAGGCGGGCCGGCGCGTGTTCCGGTTCGTGGAGGGGCCGATCTTCACCAACATCCTCCTGGCCGACGAGATCAACCGCACGCCGCCCAAGACCCAGGCCGCGCTCCTGCAGGCGATGCAGGAGCGGGAGGTGTCGGTCGGGCAGGAGACCTACAAGCTCCCCGACCCGTTCTTCACGATCGCCACCCAGAACCCCATCGAGCAGGAGGGCACCTACCCGCTCCCCGAGGCCCAGCTCGACCGCTTCATGTTCAACATCAAGGTGGGCTATCCGACGGCGGCCGAGGAGGAACAGATTCTGCTCTCGACCACCAAGCCGGAGAAGCCCGAGGTCCGCAAGGTGCTCTCCGGCCGGGCGATCGTCAACATCCAGAAGGTGGTCTCGAGCGTGGCTGTGAGCGAGTACATCGTGAAGTATGTCGCCCGGCTGGTGCGGGCCACGCGGCCGAAGGCCCCCGAGGCGCCTCCCTACGTGGCCCAGTTGGTGGACTGGGGCGCCGGCCCCCGCGCCGGGCAGTTCCTGATCCAGGGGGGCAAGGCCCTGGCGGCGATGGATGGGCGGTTCAGCGTCTCCCTCGACGACATTCGCCGGGTCGCCGTGCCGGTGTTGCGCCACCGGATCGCGACCAACTTCCAGGCCCAGGCCGAGGGCCTCTCGAGCGAGTCGATCATCGAGCGGCTCGTGAAGGAGACGCCCGAGCCCGAGATCCCCAAGTTCGTGAAGTGACGCAAGCGCACGGTGGGAGCCCAGCCGAGATTTCGAAGGATCGGAGGGGTTGCCCGTGCCAATCGAGCGGCGTAGGAAACCGAGCGTAGCCGGGAAGGCGAAGCGAGGTTTCCTCCGAGTGAGCGGAGGGCAGGATGCCCATAGGGAACGTCCGGCGAGATGGCACGGGCAACCCCGGCCCAGTTCGTTGACCGAAGGAAATCTGGGACGGTCCGTTTTTTGAGGTGCCGGCGATGGTTCGCGCGGTCGAGGAATACCTGAAGCCCGAGGTGGTCCGGCAGATCGCCCGGCTCGACCTCCGCGCCCAGTTCATCGTGAAGGGCTTCCTGCAGGGGCTCCATGCCAGCCCCTACCAGGGGTTTTCCGTCGAGTTCAGCGAGCACCGTCGCTACGCCCCCGGCGACGATCCCAAGGACATCGACTGGCTCGTCTTCGCCAAGACCGACAAGCACTACGTCAAGAAGTTCGAGGCCGAGACCAACATCACGGGCTACCTGGTGGTCGATGCCAGCGCGTCGATGGCCTACACCTACCGCCAGCCGATCACGAAGCTCGACTACTCGATCTCGCTGGCCGCGGCCCTCTGCTGGCTGATGGTGCACCAGCAGGATCCCTGCGGCCTGATGGTGTTCGACGAAAAGGTGACCACCTCGCTGCCGGCCCGCTCCCGGCGGTCGCAGATCGCGCAGGTGCTGTCCCTGCTCTCGAAGGTGGCCCCCTCCGGGAAGACCGACGTGGCCCGCAGCCTGGTGCAGGTGGCGGCCATGCTCCGCCACCGGTCGCTGGTGATGGTGTTCAGCGACCTGCTGGCCGACCCGGAGCCGGTGCGCGAGTCGCTCCTGCGGCTGCGGCACGGCGGCCACGACGTGATCCTGTTCCACGTGCTCGACGAGGCGGAGGTGAAGTTTCCCTTCGAGGGGATGGTGGAGCTCGACGAGCCGGAGACCCGCGACAAGCTCGTGATCGACGCCGACGCGGCCCGGGGCGGCTACGTGGCCGCGGTCGAGGCCTTCCGCGAGGGCTACCGCGAGTGGTGCTTCCGGGCGGGCGTCGACTACGTGCCCCTCGACACGAGCATGCAGTTCGACACGGCGCTGGTGGAGTATCTCAACAGCCGCCGGGGACGGTTCTGACGCGATGGGCCTGTCTTTCCTCTCGCCGCTGTTGCTCGGGGGCGCGGCCCTGGTGGCCGCCCCGATCATCCTCCACCTGGTGATGCGGCGCACGCCCGTGCCCCACGCCTTTCCGGCGCTGCGGTTCCTCAAGGAGCGGGCGATCGCCAACCGGCGTCGGCTGCAGCTCAGCCACCTGCTGCTGCTCCTGCTGCGGATGGCGGCGCTCGTGCTATTGGCGACGGCGCTGGCGCGGCCCGTGCTGCGGGGCGCGGGCTGGCTGCCCAACGCCGAGGGGCCGGTGGCCGCGGCGCTCGTGTTCGACACGGCGCCGCGGATGACGCTCCGCGAGGGCAACAAGACCCGGCTCCAGCAGGCGGCCGAGCTGGCCCGGGTGCTGCTCGGCAAGCTGCCGGCCGGCAGCGAGGTGGCCGTGTTCGACACCGCGGGTGGCCCCGCCGCCTTCGCGCCGACCCTCGCGGCCGCCGAGGTCCGGATCGATCGCCTGGAGGCCGCCACGCCGTCGGTCTCGTTGCCCGCCGCGATCGCCGCGGCGAGGCGGCTCTTGGAAACGGCCGAACTTGAGCGCCGGGAGCTGTATGTGTTCAGTGACTGCTCCCGCGGCGCCTGGGAGGGAGCGCCGCTCGCCGATGCACCGCGGCCTCCGACGCCCGCCGCGGCCGCCGAGGCCGGTGCGACGGCAGAGGCCGCGGGCGAAGAGGTCGCGGCCACCATGCTCGTGATCGACGTCGGCGCGGCCTCGACCCGCAACCTGGCGGTCGAATCGCTCGAACTCTCGGCCGACCGGATCGCCGCCGGCACCCCGGTGGTGGTGACGGCGACCGTGTCGCGAACCGGAACCGACGCCACCCGGCCCCTGGCCGTCGAGATCGTCGACGACGACGGCCGGACCGTGCGGCGGGGCATGAAGCCGGTCCAGCCGCAGGAGGGCGGGCCGGTGACGCTGTCGTTTGAGGTGGGCGGGTTGAAGCCGGGGACGCGGCAGGGCCGCGTGATCCTGGACGGCAGCGACGACCTCGCGGCCGACGACGTCCGGTCGTTCACCGTCGAGGTCGGTGCGCCCGCCCGCGTGATCGTGGCGGCGGCGCGGCCCGCCGCCCGAAACGCCCGCTTCATCGTCGAGGCGCTCGCGCCGGCGGCCCTGCGGAAGGCGGGCACGGCGCGGTTCGCGCCCGAGCCGGTCGACTACGAGGCGCTCGACGCGAGCGACTGGGAGACGGCGGCCGGCATCGTGCTCCTCGATCCGCCACCGCTGGCCGACCGTCAGTGGGACGCGCTGGCCGAGTGGATCGCCCCAGGCCGGGGGCTCGTGGTCTGGCTCGGGCCGGCGGCCGGCGGCAGTGGCTTCAACACCGCGGGCTCGCGGCGGCTCCTGGGGGGCGAGTTGGTGCGGGTCTGGCGGACGGGCGACGCGGGCAACTTCCTCGCCCCGGCGGCGCTCGACCACCCGATCCTGGCCGCCTTTCGCCGCGTGGGCGACGCCGTGCCGTGGCAGGATTTTCCCGTCTTCAAGCACTGGGAGTTCGCGCCGGTCGAGCCGCGGGGCAAGAAGGACAAGGAGGACAAGCAGGGTGAGGGCGGCGACACCGGCGGTCCGGCCGCGGTGGTGGCCGCCTACCGCAACGGGTTGCCGGCGATTCTCGAGCACCGGATCGGGCAGGGCACCGCGGTGGTGGTGACCACGCCGGTCGCGACAGACGCGGGCGATCCGGCCGCCTGGAACACGCTGGCCACCGGCTTCGAGCCCTGGCCGTTCTTGATCCTGGCGAACGAGATGCTGCTCCACGCGATCGCCAGTCCCGACGACCGCAACGTGGTGGCCGGCGGCCCGGCCACGTTGAACCTGGGCCGCCGCGACCTCCCCACGGCGGTGGTACGGGCGCCCGGGGGCGACGCGTTTCCCGCGGCGATCGACCGCACCCGCGGCACGGTCACGATCACGGCCACGCTCGAGCCGGGCAACTACAGCGTGCGGGCCGGAGGCGAGGCGGCGGGGGTGACCGACGGGTTCAGCGCCAACCTCGACGCTTCCGCCACCGACTTCCGGCGGTTGGCGGCCGAGGATCTCGCCCGCGTGCTCGGGCCCGGCCACCGCCTCGCGCGCACCGCGGACGAACTCGTCCGCGACGTGAAGCTCGATCGGATCGGCACGGAACTCTTCAGCTGGCTGATCGTGCTCGCGGCCGTGGTGATGGCCGCCGACTGGATCGTGGCCAACCGCTTCTACCGGCCGCGGGAGACGGCCGAGGGGGAGCGTGACGCGGCGGCCGAGTTTGCGGAGTCGCTCGAGGATGCGGCCGGCGGCGACGAGGGGGCCGACGCGGCCGGCGATGCGTCGTCGCAGCCGGTCGGCAGGTCGCCGCCGCCGCTGCCCCCGGTGACGGGAGCGCCGGCATGAGCGACGAGGCGACCTGGCTCGACGAGCTCACCGTCCAGTTCGATCCGGTGGGGTCGTGGGCCTTCGTGGCGGTCATCACGCTGGCGCTCGCCGCGGTGCTGCTGGCCGTGCCGCCCGATCGCACGCGGCTGACCGGCGGCCGACGGCTCTCGCTCGTGGCCCTGCGGCTGGCGGCGTTTCTGGCGCTCGTGGCCTGCATGCTGCGGCCGACGCTCGTCTCCTCCCGCAAGGCCCGGCAGCAGGCCACGGTGATCGTGCTGGCCGACGCCTCGGAGAGCATGACGGTGGCCGACGTCGCCGGAGGCGGCACCCGCTGGGAGGCGATGACCAAGGCCCTCGAGGCGGCGCGGCCGGCGGCGGCCGAGCTGCTGGCCCGCGGCGACGTCGAGATCGCCACCTGGACGTTCGATCGCGAGCTCCACCCGCTGGCGGCCAGCGGCGACGATCCCTTCCCGCTGGCCGCGTGGCGCGACGCCGCCAGCGCCGACGAGACGGCGATCGGCTCGGCGGTCGACGAGGCCTTGCGGACGGCCGGCAATCGGCGGCTCGCCGGCATGATCGTCTTGAGCGATGGGGCCCAGCATGCCTATGCCCCCCGCGACCTGCCGCCGCAGAGCGCGGCCCGCAACGTCGACGACGCGGGCGCGCCGCTCTGGAGCGTCACCTTCGGCCAGCAGCGCGGCAGCGGCCAGGGACGGGATGCCGCGGTCGTGAACCTGTCGGTCGCGGAGACCGTGTATCTCGAGAACATGCTCGAGGTTTCGGGGCGGGTGCGGCTGGAGGGGCTCGCGGGGCGGGCGGTGCCGGTCGTGCTCCTCGCGGAAGACGGCCGGGGGGGCATGGAGGAGGTGGCCCGGACCACCGTCCAGACCGCCGCCGAGACCGGCGAGGAGAGCGTACGGCTCGCCTGGACACCCAAGGCCCTGGGCGAGCGGAAGCTCACGCTCCAGGTCGACCCGCAGGACGGCGAGGTGGTAATCACCAACAACCAGCTCTCGACCTTCGTGACGGTGGTCGACGGCGGCCTGAAGGTGCTCTACCTCGAGGGCGCGCTGCGGGTGGAACAGCGATTCCTGCGGCGGGTGCTCGCGGCCAGCCCCGACATGCAGGTCGACTTCCGCTGGATCAGTTCGAGCCGGCGGGATCGTTGGCCGGTCGAGCTGGGCAGGGATCTCGCCGTCGATCACGACGTGTTTCTGATCGGCGACCTCGACGCGGCGGCGGTGCGTCCGGCCGATCTCGAGAAGATTCGCGAGCGGGTCAACCAGGGAGCCGGCATCGGCCTGCTGGGCGGCTTCCATGCCTTCGAGGCCGGCGGCTGGGCCGGGTCGGCGCTCGGGCCGCTCGTGCCCTTCCAGCCCGACCGGCTCGCGCGGCAGCCGTTCGACGAGCCGGTGCGCGAGGGGCTGCATCTCCGCGGGCCGCTGACGATGCTTCCCGACCCGAGGTTCGGCGGGGTCTCGATCCTGAGGCTCGGCGACGCCGGCGCCGATGCGCGGGCCGCCTGGGAGAAGCTGCCGCCCCTCGCCGGGGCGAACCGGCTGGGGCAACTCACACCCACCGCCAAGCCGCTGGCCGTGACGGCCGACGGGCAGCCGCTGCTCGTGGCCCGCGAGTATGGGGCGGGTCGCGTGCTCGCCTTCGCGGCCGACTCGACCTGGCGGTGGGCCATGCAGGGGGCCGCCGAGGAGCACCGCCGCTTCTGGCGGCAGCTCGTGCTGTGGCTCGCCCGCAAGGACGACGCGGAGGCCGACAGCCTCTGGTTGCGGCTGGCGCAGCGGCGGATCTCGCCGGGCTCGCCGCTGGAGTTCGACGCCGGGATCATGGGCCCCGAGGGGCAGCCGCGAGTCGACGTGCCGTTGGAGGCCGCGGTGATCTCGCCCGCCGGTCAGTCGCGGCCGGTGCGGATGGTGAAGGCGGGCGAGACATTCTCAGGAACGGTCTCCGCGGGTGACGACCCGGGCGATTGGACGCTGGTCGTGCGCGGCCGGCTGCCGGGAGTGGCGGAGCCACTCGAACGGTCGGCGCGGTTCACGGTGTTCCGCCAGGATCTCGAGCTGGCCAACCCGCGGGCCAACCCGCTCCTGATGCGGCAGCTGGCGGAGACCACGACCGGCGGCGTGCGACTCCCCGAGGAGCTGCCCGGCATCTTCGAGGAGATCACCGCGCGGCCGGCCGAATACGAGAGTCGCGAGCAGTGGTCGTTCACACCGTGGGACACGTGGCCGATGCTGCTCCTGTTGGCGGGCTGCCTGACGGCCGAGTGGTACCTGCGGAAGAAGTGGGGCCTGGTGTAGGGAGCGGGCGAAAGCCGGGATATTCCCGGCTTTTTCGCGGCGGGCGGCCCTGCTACCCTCCCGCCCCGCGTTCCGCCCGGGGAAACGCGCCCGGAGCCCCGCCATGGCCAAGAGCCGTCCCATCCGCGACAAGCTGCTCCTCGGCGGCCTGTTGGTCGCCGTGATGGTGGCGATTCTGTCGGCGAGCAGTTTTCTGGGCGTCTATTCCTACCGGCGGCTCGTGCGGGCGCTCTCCAGCCGCGCGGCCGAGCTGCCGCTGGCCGCCGAACTCGACGCCCGGGTGGCCGGCCTCCGGCTCGACCATGCCCGGGCGCTGGCCACCGACGACGTGGTCGAGGGGCTGCTGGCCGGAGTGCGGGGCACGGTCGAGGCGCTGGCCGCCTATGAGAGCGAACTCGAGGCGGGCGAGCTCGACGACGTGCCCTTCGCCGACCGGACCCGTGAACGGAACACCGCCCGGCGGATCGCCGACTGCCTGGCCGCCATCGAGATGACGGTCGCCCCGGCCGCCGGCCTGCCCCGGGCGTCGGGCGTGTTCGGCCATGCCGCGCTGATCGAGGCCGCGCCGCAGCTCGAGCAGCTCGCCGAGCTGACCGCCGAACTGCCCACCTTCCTGCAGCAGCGGCTCCACGACTTGTCGCACGAGGTCCGGGGCCGCTACCGGACGCTGATCGTCGTCACCTGGGCCTCCGCCACCACGGCGGCCGGCCTGCTGGCGGCGATCGGCGTGCTCACCTACCGCTGGGTCTTCCGGCCGCTCCGCCACCTGGGCCACGGCTCCCGCCGCGTGGCCGCCGGCGACTTCGCCTACCGGATTCATCTCGACACCCACGATGAGATGGCCGAGCTCGCCGATGCCCTCAACGACATGACCGAACGGTTTCAGGCGATCCGCGACGACCTCGACGGGCAGGTGCAGCTGCGCACCCGCGAGGTGATCCGCAGCGAGCAGCTGGCGAGCGTGGGCTTCCTGGCCGCGGGCGTGGCCCACGAGATCAACAACCCGTTGGCCTCGATCGCGATGTGTGCGGAGTCGCTCGAGAGCCGGATCGACGCCCTGGCTCCGGCCGAGTCGGAGGCCCAGGTGGCCCGCCGCTATCTGTCGCTGATCCAGAGCGAGGCCTTTCGCTGCAAGGGGATCACCGAGAAGTTGCTCGACTTCGCCCGGCTCGGCGAGGTCAAGCGGCAGGCCACGGCACTGGCGGCCCTCGTCGCCGATGTGGCCGACATGATCCGCCACGTGGGCCGCTTCGCTGGCCGCTCGATCGAGATCGAGGCGGGGCAGGACGTGCTCGTGATGGCCAATCCGCAGGAGATCAAGCAGGTGGTGCTCAATCTCCTGGTCAACGCGCTCGACTCGATCGACGAGCAAGGACACGTGCGGGTCTCGGCCCGCCGCAGCGGCGGCGCGGCCGTGCTCACCGTCACCGACGACGGCTGCGGCATGACGCAGGAGGTGCTCGACCACCTGTTCGAGCCGTTCTTCACCCGGCGGAAGAATGGCCAGGGCACGGGGCTCGGGCTGTCGATCGTCAACCGGATCATCACCGACCACGGCGGCCGGATCGAGGCGACGAGCGACGGCCCCGGTCGAGGCTCGACGTTCCAGGTGACGCTGCCATTGGCCCAGATCGGCGCGGTGCCGGGCGATCCACCCGCCGCCGGATCGCTCGATCGGGCTGCCTGAACCAACGCTTTCGGAGACATCGTGCCGTGAAGAACCAGCGTCCGATGCGGATCCTGTTCGCCGACGACGAGGCCTCGATCCAGGAATTGATGCGGATCGAGTTGCCGCGGCTCGGGCACCAGGCGACCGTCTGCCCCGACGGCCGCACGGCGCTGGCGGCCCTCGACCTGACGGCCTACGACTGCGTGATCGTCGACCTCGACATGCCGGGCGTCGGCGGGATGGAGGTGATCACCCGGGTCCGGCAGACGTCGCCCGACACCGAGGCGGTGATCATCACGGGCAAGTCCTCGGTGGAGACGGCGATCGAGGCGGTGCGGCAGGGCGTGTTCGAGTATCTGACGAAGCCCTGCCGGCTGGCCGACATCCAGGCGGTGCTCGAGCGGGTGCGGAAGAAGCGGGAGTTGACGAGCCGGCTGCGGGCGCTCGAGCAGCGAGTCCGGCGGGCCGAGGGGGCGACGCGGCTGGTGGGCGAGTCGCCGGCGCTGGCGCGGGTGCGGCAACTCGTGGCCCGCGTGGCCCGGAGCGAGGCGGCCGTGCTCGTCCGTGGCGAGACCGGCACCGGCAAGGAGCTCGTGGCCCGGGCGGTGCACGAAGGGAGCGGCCGGGCCGGCGGGCCGCTGGTGGCGGTCAACTGCGGCGCGCTCCCGGAGCACCTCGTGGAGAGCGAGCTGTTCGGCCACCGCAAGGGTGCGTTCACGGGGGCCGACGAGCACCGGGCGGGGCTGTTCGAGGTGGCGGACGGCGGCACGCTGTTTCTCGACGAGATCGGGGAGCTCCCGCGGGCGCTCCAGGCGCGGCTCCTGCGGGTGCTGGAGAGCGGCGAGATCCGCCGCGTGGGCGACAATCACCCGATCACCGTCGACGTGCGGCTAGTTTCCGCCACGCATCGCAACCTCGAGGAGATGGTGCGGGCCGGGGAGTTTCGCGAAGACCTCCTGTTCCGGATCAACACCTTCGAGATCACGGTTCCCCCGCTCCGGGAGCGGCGGGCCGACCTCTTGGCCCTGGTGGATCACTTCGTGCGGCGGAGCCGGCCCCAGCTCCCGCCCCAGGCGGCCGTGATCGACGCCGTCACGCTGGCGACGCTCGCCACCCACGACTGGCCGGGCAACATCCGCGAACTGGCCAACGTTGTGGAGCACGCGCTCGTGCTCTGCGACGAACTGCCGCTGACGGTGGAGCACCTGCCGGGTCGGCTCAGCGGGCTGATGCCGCTGGCGGCCCCGCCCGAGGTCACCCCGATCGGCGGCATCGTGGCCGCGGGGGCGGATCCCAGCTCGGCGCGGCCGCGCACGCTCAAGGAACTGGAACTCGACGCCATCCTCACCGGCCTCGCGCGGAACGACGGCAACAAGCCACGGACCGCCGAGGAACTCGGGATCAGCCTCAAGACGCTCTACAACAAGCTCCACCAGCTGCCCGGCGGAGCCCTCGATAAGTCGGCCTAGCGGCGGGTCAGGTCTTGCGGACCACGCCCACGAGCACGCCGAGCACCTTCGCGTTGCGGACGTAGATCGGCTTCATCGACGCGTTGGCCGGCTGGAGCCGGATCCGGTCACGCTCCGGAAACCAATGCTTGAGCGTGGCCTCGCCGTCTTCCGTCTGGGCCACCACGATGTCGCCGGCATGGGCCGTCTGCTTCTTCTGGATCACC
>JBILOA010000257.1:0-3906 GCA_044374735.1 Pirellulales bacterium
GGCGTGTCGGGGCCGGTCTCGCGGCCGCCGAACTCGCCCACCAACACCGGCGCGATCTGTTCACGCACCAGAAAATAGAAACCCTTGTCCCAACGGTCGGGCAGGTTGGTGGGGAAGGCCGGGTCGCGGAACCACTCTGCCTGATGCACGCCCGGCCCGTACTCGTGCGGCGAGTACACGAGCCGCTGCTTGAGCTTGAGCCGCACCGGAAACCTTCTCGCCCCCTCCAGGTTGCCTCCCCACCAGTGGCCCGGAAGCTGCTGGCCGGGCACGTTCTTCTCCACACCCTCGACGACGATCAGCCAGTGGGGCGCGACGGCATGGATCGCGTCGCCGCACCGCTCCGCCGCCAGCCGGAAGTCGGTCTTGGGGTCGTCGGTGCCCCAGCTGGCGATGCCGTGCGGTTCGTTCTTGATGTCGGCACCGATGACGTTGGCCGCCTTGCCATAGCGCGCGGCCATCAGCCGCCAGCAGTCGAGCCAGTCCTGCTCGCTGAAGGCGTCGTCGTACCAGAGTTCGGGGATTTTCGAGTCGTCGAGGCGGTGGCAGTCGAGCAACACGAACAGTCCCAGCCGGCCCGCCTCGGCCACGATCCGGTCGAGCACCTCGAGCGGCGTCAGCCCCTGCAGGGCGGCGTTAACGCCCTTCGAGAAGTCGATCCCCGAGACCGTCGCCGAGCGGACGGCGTTCACCGAGAAGGGCACGCGGATCAGGTTGAACCCGGTGCCCCGGATCTGGGCGAGCATTTCCGAATAGTCGCGGGCCCAGATGCCGTGCGGCACGTGGGTCTCCGTCTCCATGCCGAACCAGCTGATGCCGCGGAGGACGACCGGGCGGCCCGCACGATCGACGATCTGGGCGCCGCGGGTCGAGAGCGGGGGCCGAATCTCGTCGGCCGAGGCCGCCACGGCCTGCAGCACGACCACGATCATCGCCGCCGCACGCCACGTCACTCGCCTCATCGTGCCTTCTCCCAGCGGGGTTCTCGGTTCGGGTGCCAGGATTTTCGATCCCGCCCTCGCGGCCGTCCAGCGGCCCCACAGCGAAGGCGATCGAGGCGACCATGAATACCCGACGCCCTGATGCCGTGGGCTCGGGATTGCCCGTGCCATCTCGCCGGACGCTCGCTTCCGGCATCCTGCCGTCCGCTCGCTCGGAGGAAACCTCGCTCCGCAATCCTGCTGCGTTCGGTTTCCTACGCCGCTCGATTGGCACGGGCAACCTCTCGCGGCCCTCTGGTGGTGTTCGTCTCCCCCTATACTCAGCCTCATGCCCGCTGACCTGACGAACCAGCCCGTCGCGCCTGAACTGCTCGCCCCCGCCGGCGATCGTGACTGCCTGAGGGCGGCGATCGAGAACGGGGCCGACGCCGTCTACTTCGGGCTCGACACCGGCTTCAACGCCCGGGCCCGGGCGGCCAACTTTCCGCTCGGGGACCTTCCTGGAGTGATGCGGCTGCTCCACCGCCACGGCGTCCGGGGCTATGCCACGCTCAACACGCTCGTGTTCGAGGACGAGTTCGACGCCTTCGGTGCGGTCGTGCGGCAGGTGGCCGACGCCGGGGTCGATGCCGTCCTCGTGCAGGATGTGGGGGCGGCCCTGCTCGTGCGGGACGTCGCTCCCGGCCTCGCCCTCCACGCCTCGACCCAGATGACGCTCACGAGCACCGAGACGATCGGCCTCGCCGAGGCGCTCGGCTGCGAGCGGGTGGTGGTGGCCCGCGAACTCTCGCTCGACGAGATCCGGGAGATCCGTCGCGAGACGCAGATGCCGCTCGAGGTGTTCGTGCACGGAGCGCTCTGCGTCGCCTACTCGGGCCAGTGCCTGACGAGCGAGTCGCTCGGCGGCCGCAGCGCCAACCGCGGCCAGTGCGCCCAGGCCTGTCGACTCCCCTACGAGCTCGTCTGCGACGGCCGCGACGTCGACCTCGGTGACCAGCGGTACCTGCTCTCGCCGCAGGATCTCGCCGCCTACGCGCTCTCGCCGGAACTGCTCGCGGCGGGCGTGGCGGCGCTCAAGATCGAGGGGCGACTCAAGACGCCCGAATACGTCGCCAACATCACGCGGCACTACCGCCGGGCCATCGACGCGGCAGTGGCCGGCCGGCCCGTGGCCTTTACGCCCAAGGAGGTCGAGGAGATGGAACTCTCCTTCTCCCGCGGCTTCTCCCCCGGCTGGCTGGAGGGCTGCGACCACAAGCGGCTGGTGCCGGCCACGTCGAGCGCGAAGCGGGGCGTGCGGCTGGGCACGGTCGTGGGCACGCACCGCGGGCGGGTCGTGGTCGATCTCGCCGCGGGCCTGGCCGGCGGCGTGAAGCGGGGCGACGGCGTCGGCTTCGACTGCGGGCCGACGAGCGACGAGGCGGTGGGCGGGCGCGTCTACGAGGTCTTCGCCGCCGGGCTGTCGCGGACGGATCCGGTCACGGCGGGCCGCGTCGAACTCGGCTTCGCCCGCGATGGCTTCGACGCGGCACGGCTCCAGCCGGGGCAGGCCGTGTGGAAGACCGATGACCCGGAACTGACGTCCCGCCTCCGGAAGTCGTTCGCGGGTGAGTCGCTCCGCCGGCGTCAGGCGGTGGATCTCCAGGTCACGGCCGCCGTCGGCGAGCCGGTGCGGGTGCGGGCGACGCTGGCCGCGGGCGGCGGCTGCCAGGTCGAGTCGGCGGAGCCAGCCCGCGAGGCGACGAAGCATCCGCTCGACGAGACCGTGCTCCGCGACCAGCTCGGCCGCCTGGGCAACACGCCCTTCGAACTGCGGCACCTCTCGTCCGCCATCGCGGGCCGCCCGATGCTCCCGCTGAGCGTGCTCGGCCAGCTCCGCAAGGAACTCGCGGCGGCGCTCGAGGCAAGCGTGGCCGCGCCGCGGGCACGCACCGCCGCGCCGCGACCCAGGGCCGAATCGCCACGACCTGCGGCGCCGGCCAACGCCCTCGATACCGTCCAGGTGCTCGTCCGCTCGCTCGAGCAACTGGCGGCGGTGCTCGACCTCGGCGAGCGGAGCGTCGTCGCCGAGTTCGCCGACATTCGACAGTATCGTGAGGCGGTCGCCGCCTGCCGGGCCGTCGGCGGCACGATCCAGCTCGCGACCCCCCGGATCCAGAAGCCGGGCGAGCTCGGCATCTTCGGCCTTTTGGCCAAGCATCAGCCCGACGGGATCCTGGCACGCAACTGGGCGGCCGTGACTTTCTTCCTCGACCAGGGCCTCCCGGTGGTGGCCGACTTCTCGCTCAACGTGGCCAACCGTCTGGCGGCGGAGTTTTTCCTGGCCCGCGGCTGCACGCGGGTCACCGCCTCCTATGACTTGAACCGCGACCAGCTCGGCCCGCTCGTGGCGGCGGTGCCGGCCGGGCGTCTGGAACTGGTCATCCACCAGCACATGCCGCTGTTTCACATGGAGCACTGCGTGTTCTGCGCGGTACTCTCGCCGGGCCGCAACAAGCACGACTGCGGCCGCCCCTGCGACGACCACCTGGTGCAGCTCCGCGACCGGGTCGGCGTCGAGCATCCGCTCACCGCGGACGTCGGCTGCCGCAACACCCTCTGGAGCGCCGTGCCGCAGAGCGGCGCCGAGGCGGTGCCCGCGCTCCAGAAAGCCGGCGTGCGGCACTTCAGGATCGAGTTCCTGACCGAGCCGGCTGCCGAGATCGGCCGCGTGGTGCGGGCCTACCGCGACCTCCTTGCGGGCCGCACGACGGGCCATGAAGTCTGGCGGTCGCTCAAGGCGGCCAACCGCGTGGGCGTGACCCGCGGCACGCTCGAGGGCTGAATACAAGCCTGCCGGGCCATCCATGGCCCCGGCAGGCTTGGCGGCACTCCGGCCTTCGGCCGCTGCCGCCGGCCGCACCTCCGGGCGGCCGTGCTCGAACGCGTTCTGGCGCGCCGCGTGCGTTCAGACGAATCCAGTTTT
>JBILOA010000258.1:0-3904 GCA_044374735.1 Pirellulales bacterium
GGCCGGTCATGGCCCGCGTGGCCGGGTCGCGGCCCAGGGCCAGCATCGCCAACAGCACCGCCACCACGAACACGTCGGCCATCGACCAGCGGCCCACGAGGTGCGCGAGCTGCACCGCCCGGTCGCGGGCCGCGCCGTGGGCCACCGTGGCGAAGAGCACGAGCCCGGCTTTGGCCAGCGGCACGATGATCGAAAACAGGAGCACGAGCCCGCCGAGCACGAGATCGTGGGAGCCGAGCAGGTCGCGGATCGTCGAGGCCACGCTCTTGGCTTCGAAGCTGAACACCACCGTGCCGATGCCGGTCACCTCCTTCGAGGCCACGAGGCTCAGGGCCGTCGCCGTCACGCCCACGGCGAAGAGCACGAGTGACACGAGGCAGAGATGCCGGGCGGCCTGCCGGGCCGCGGCAGCCGTGCCCGCCCGACCGCCCGCCTGCGCGAGCAGGCAGAAGGCGGCGGTGATTCCGGCGAGACCCCAGGCTGCGAGCGCCCCGCGGCGGCCGCAGGCGTCGGCGATCGCCACGGCCCCGTCGTAGTCGGCGTCGGTCCGGGAGGCCGCGTCGTACCACCCGAAGGTGACCGTCTCGAGCACCGTGTTGCCCGCATACGAGGCCTTGCTGCCGATCGTCTGCAGGTTCGCCGCCAGCTCCATCGCCAGCGACCGCTCGTTGGCGTTGATCACGACCACGATCCCGAGCAGCACGGCCAGCGGGTAATAGAAGGCCGCGGCGATCGTGACGGCACGGCGGGGGACGGTTGCGGCCATGGGATGGTTTGGTCAGGATACCAAGCCTGCCTTCCCTGCTTGCCGACCCCAGAGGATCCCGCGCATGGCCGATCCGACACTGCCCCGGTTCTCGTTCGGCGTGGGCGACCGTTTCGCCCACGAGGCCGCCGCCCAACTGGCCGCCTTCGAGCAGCTCGCCGCCGCCGGCGTGGTGGCCGCGCCCGTCTGGAACAAGTCGAACCGCGAGCACTCCTTCATCGGCAGCGAGCCGGCGAGCGTTCGGTCGGCGGCGGCGGCGGCGGTCACGGCGCGGGGCTGGCGGCATCCCTGGTTCGTGGATGCCGACCACATCGGCCTGGCCACGGTCGATCGGTTCCTCGAGCCCAGCGACTTCTTCACGATCGACGTGGCCGACGCCATCGGGAAGCCGGCTGCCGCCGCCGACATCGAGGCGTTTCTCCGGAACCATCCCGAACTCACCCGCCCGGTCGCGGTCGCGGGGATCGACGGCCCCGTGCCGCTCTCCACCGATGCGGTTCGGGCCGTCGCCGGAAAATACCTCGCCGCCTGCCAGGAGGCCGGCCACGTCCACCGACACATCGCGGCTCGGAAGGCCGGCTTCGTGACGGAGGTGAGCATGGACGAGACCGACTCGCCCCAGACGCCCCCCGAACTGCTCGTGATCCTCGCGATGCTGGCCGACGAGCGGATTCCGGTCGACACGATCGCCCCCAAGTTCACCGGCCGGTTCAACAAGGGGGTCGACTACGTGGGCGACCTCGGCCAGTTCGCCCGGGAGTTTTCCGACGACATCGCCGTGCTCGCGCACGCGGCGAACGCCTACGGCCTGCCCGCCACGCTCAAGCTCTCCGTCCACTCGGGCTCCGACAAGTTCTCGCTCTACCCGATCATCCGCGAGGCTGCCGCCCGCTCCGGCGCCGGCTTTCACATCAAGACCGCCGGTACGACCTGGCTCGAGGAACTGATTGGCCTGGCGGAGGCCGGCGGCGACGGGCTGGAACTGGCCCGGGAGATCTATGCCGAGTCGCTCGCGCAGATCGACGCCCTCTCGGGGCCCTACGCCAGCGTGATCGACATCGACCCCGCGCGGCTCCCGGCCGCCGCCGAGGTGAACGCCTGGAGCGGGCCGCGGCTGGCCGCAGCGATCCGCCACGTGCCGCAGAACCCCGAGTTCAACCCCCATGTCCGCCAGCTCCTCCACGTGGCCTTCAAGCTCGCGGCCAAGAAGGGCACGCGATACACCGATCTGCTCGCGGCCAATCGCGAGATCGTGGCCCGCCAGGTGACGGAGAACCTGTTCGAGCGGCACATGAAACCGCTCTATCTGGGCGGCGCGGCGGGCAGCGGGGCGACGACATGAGGTCGGCCGTCACGATCTGTCTCGTGCCCGAGGCCCGGCGCGGTCCTTTTGTCTACCACGTCGACCCCGAGCCGACGGCGGCGGGGGCCGTCTCGCTCGCAGCCTGTGTCCATGAGGCAGCTGAGCTCGGCTTCGACGCCGTGGAGATTTTTCCGGCCGACGCTGATGCGTTCCCACGCCAGCAGCTGAAAGGCCTCCTGCCGGAGCACGGCTTGGGCCTCGCCGCCGTGGGCACCGGGGCCGGGTGGGTGAAGCACGGGCTCTCGCTCACCGATCCCGACACCGATATGCGGAAGCGGGCGAGCGAGTTCATCGCCGCGCTCATCGACGTAGCGGGGGAGTTCGGAGCCCCGGCCATCATCGGCTCGATGCAGGGCCGCTCGTCGGTGGCCGTGCCGCGGGAGACCGCCCTCGACCTGCTTGCCGGGGCTTTAGGGCCGCTGGGCGAGCGGGCAGCGCGTCACGGCCAGCCGCTCCTCTACGAGCCCTTGAACCGCTACGAGACCGACCTCTTCAACCGGCAGGCCGAGGCAGCGGCGTTTCTCGAACAGCGCGGCCTGGGCCACGTCCGGCTGCTCTGCGACCTCTTCCACATGAACATCGAGGAGACCGACGTCGCGGCCACGCTCCGCGACCTCGGCCGCCACGTCGGCCATGTCCACTGGGCCGACTCCAACCGCCGCGCGATCGGCCTCGGCCACACGCCGCCCGAGCCGATCGTGGCGGCGCTCCGCGGGATCGGCTTCGCCGGCCACCTTGCCGCCGAGGTGTTTCCGCTCCCCACCGCCACGGCCGCCGCCGCCGCGAGCATCAAAACTTTCCGCCGCTTCGTCGCCTGAGGAGCCTTCGCCCATGCAGACCCGTCCGCTCGGCCGCACCGGCCTCGACGTGCCGATCCTGGCCTTCGGGGCCTCGTCCCTCGGTCAGGAGTTTCGCCGCGTCACGCTGGAGGAGGCCCTCGGGAGCGTGCGGGCGGCCCTCGACTGCGGGCTGAATCTCATCGACACGAGCCCCTTCTACGGCCGCGGCATGAGCGAGGTACTCCTGGGCGTGGCGCTGCGGGACGTGCCCCGGAGCGACTATCTCCTCTGCACGAAGCTCGGCCGCTACGACCTCTCCCACTTCGATTTTTCGGCGGCCCGGGTCGCCGAGAGCGTGGATGTCTCGCTCCACCGGCTCGGCACCGACCACCTCGACATCGTGCTCTGCCACGACATCGAGTTCGTGCCGATGCAAAGAATCGTGGACGAGACGCTCCCGGCCCTGCGGCGGGCGCAGGCGGCCGGCAAGGTCCGGTTCATCGGCTTCTCCGGGTATCCCCAGAAGATCTTCCGCTTCATCGGCGACCAGGCCGACGTGGACTGCGTGCTCAACTACAACCAATACACCCTCCAAAACACGCGGTTCGCCGACGAGACGATTCCCTATCTCGCGGCCAAGGGGATCGGCGTGATGAACGCCGGCCCCTTCAGCGCCCGGCTGCTCACCGACGCCCCGCTGCCGGCCTGGCTCAAGGAGCCGGAGGCGGTGAAGGCCGCGGCCCGGCGTGCCGCGGACCTCTGCCGCAGCCGCGGCAGTTCCATCGCCAAGCTCGCGCTGCAGTTCGCGCTGGCCAATCCCGCGATCGCCACGACGGTCGCAGGCAGCGCCAACCCAGACAACATCCGGGCCTGGGCCGCGTGGGCCGCCGAGCCGATTGATCAAGAGTTGCTCAAAGGCGTGCAGGCGATTTTCGCACCGGTGAGGAACATCGGCCACATGGAGGGGCTGACCGAGAACAACTAACTCCATGGGGG
>JBILOA010000259.1:0-3901 GCA_044374735.1 Pirellulales bacterium
ATCGTGCGGATGCGGTACGGCGAGACGCCCACGTTCTTCGACCTACCGAGCATCATCAGCCAGACCGAAGCCAGCATGACCGGGGCCGGGGCCCAGAAGCAGGCCTTCCAGGGGGTCTTCAACGGGTTGTTCTCCCTCCGCGACAACCCCACGCTCTCCTATCAGCCCCGCACGGGCGACGACCTGGGCAGCTCGATGCTCAAGGCGATCAAGGCCCAGGCGATCCTCGACGTGCCTCCCGGCAACGACACCCGCACGTTCCTTCTGGCCTTCGTGGACAGCATCAACGGGGTGCGAAACTCCCCCTCGGCCACCTCGCCGGCGAGCCGGGTGCTCGAATCGAACGACGACTACCGCTACGCGATCGACCTGTACACCGGCCTGCAGAACCGTGGGGCCGTGATCGTGAAGGTGGGGACGAAAGACGAGAAGCCGCAGGGCTCGCCGCTGCCGGCGGATCACGTGCTGACGTACGACATGTTCAACGCCTCGAACAACGGCTACCTGTTTCAGGTGGAAGGCGAAAAGGCGGTGTTGCTCAAGCGATCCCGGTTCGCGGTCCTGACGATCAAGCCGGAGGAGATCGCAGCCGCCGACGTGCAGGAAATGCAGCGGCTGTTTCGGCTGAAGCCGGAGAACTTCGTGTATCGGATCAAGTCGCAGGAGGAGGACGAGATCGACCTGAATCCGGGATCTGCCGGCAGCGGCGCGACGGCCGTGAGCCAGGAGCCGATGGTGCTGGAAAGCGTTCCGCCGCCCCCCGCCGACTCCGAGGCCGAAGAGGTCGAGGTGCTTCCCGCACCACCGTCGGTCGTCGTGGAGTCAGACGCCGTGGCCGCCGTGGCCGCGCCGGAGCCGACCGGCACGGTGACGATCAACGTCCGCTCGGGCTACCAGGCGCTGGCATTTCTCTCCAAGGGCGTGGAGGTGCCCGAAGCCCACGTTCGCCGGGGCTCGGTGCCCCTCTTCCAGGCGCTCGATGGACGGCCCTTCGACGCCCGGCAGCTCACCAAGGGGCTGTTCCACGTCTGCGTGCAGAAGCACCGGCCGCTCCGGAGCGACCTGGCCGTGTATTACCGCGGCTACTGGTTCTACATCCCCGAAGGTGACGTGCAGTCACGCGCGACCCTCAACTTCATCAAGTTCATGATCGACACCCGGTCAGAGGCGGGCAGTTCCCCGGTGCTGACCCTGCCCGTGAACTGAAGCATCGATGAGCATGCCCAGACAGAGCGACGGACGGCAGTGGCGGGGCGCCGTGGGCGTGCTCTTCGCGATCGCGAGCTGCCTTTTCTCGGTCGGCTGCATGGGCTCCTGGGCGATCCGCGGCACGCGGCTCCACTACAACGAGAGCTACAGCCACACCTCCTCGCAGGAACTGCTCCTCAACCTCGTGCGGATGCGGTATGGCGAGACGCCGACGTTTCTCGACCTGCCCAGCATCACGAACGTGACCGAGGCGAGCGTGGGGGGTGATGGAGGGCAGGAACTCGATGACGTGACGCAGGGCGTGTTCGGCGGTACGTTCGGGCTCAAAGACGAGCCGACGCTCGGCTATCAGCCGCGGCGGGGCGACAATCTGTCCGAGTCGCTCGTCAAGCAGATGACGGCGGAACTGCTCCTCGACATTCCGCCCGGGAACGACACGCGGATGTTCCTGCTGGCCTTCGTGGACAGCATCAACGGCGTCCGCAACTCACCCACCGCCACGTCGCCCCTGAGCCGGATCTTGGAGCCAAACGACGACTACAAGACCGCGGTCGACCTGTTCATGGGCTTGCAGGACCGGGGCGCCATCAAGTTTCGGGTTGCCATGCGGGACGACCAGGTTCACGGACCGGTGCCGAAAACCTCACCCTTGGCCGGCGACGCCATCGAGGCCGCGAAGGAGGGCTTCGTCTACCGCTCCGCGGACGAGCAGGTCACGCTCCTCGAGCGGGCGCGGTTGCTGGCCCTGACGATCAAGCCCGAGGAACTCGCGATGGCGGACGTCACGGAACTGACCCGGGCCTTCCGCCTCGAGCCCGGGCTGCCCGTCTACGCCGTCAAGTCACAGGAGAACGTCGAGATCGACCTCAACGGGGAGGCTGCCGGCAGCGCGCCTCCAGTCACGCCCGCCGACACGATCGCGATGAACGTGCGTTCGGGCTATCAGGTGATGGCGTTTCTCTCGAAGGGCATCGACGTGCCGCCGGCCCACGTGCGGCACGGCTCGGTGCATCTGTTCAAGGGGCCCGATGGGCGGCCGTTCGACGCCCGCTGTCTCACGAAGGGGTTGTTCCACGTCTGCGTGCAGAAACATCGGCCGTTCCGCAGCGACCTGGCGGTACGTCATCGGGGCCACTGGTTCTACATCGCGGAAAACGACGTGCAGTCACGGGCGACGCTCAACTTCGTGAAGCTGGTCCTCGATCTCAACTCGCAGTCCGGGTCGGCGGGCCCGGTGCTCACGCTGCCGCTCCGGTGACGCGGCGCGGCACGCCGCCATCACCGGCTCCAGGCGTCCCGTTTGGCGGGGGATGCGTGCGGCCGGTATCTTCGGGCGTCGACGGCCGACGTTCGGCCGTGTCCATCCCCTTCCAGGGTTCGTTTCATGCGTCATGAACGTGTCGCCCGTGTGCTCGGTCCGCTCGCGGTCCTCGCGATGCTCTTGGCCTCTGGGGCCGAAGCCTGCACCCGTGCGGTCTACCTCGGTCCCGACGGGCAAACCGTCACGGGCCGGTCGATGGACTGGCAGGAGGACATGCGCACGAACCTGTGGGTGTTTCCCCGGGGCATGGCCCGCGACGGGGGGCTCGACTCGGGCGCGCTCGAGTGGACGAGCCTGTACGGCAGCGTCGTGGCCTCGGTCTACGAGGGGGCCACGGCCGACGGAATGAACGAGAAAGGGCTCGTGGCCAACATCCTCTATCTCGCCGAGTCGGAGTATCCGCCACCGGACGACCCTCGGCCGGCCGTCACGATCTGTGCCTGGACGCAGTACGTGCTCGACCGGTTCGCGACCGTGGAGGAGGCGGTCAACGAGCTCCGCAAGGAGACGTTCCGCATGGTTCCGATCCCCGCGCCCAACGGCCGTCCGGGCATGGTGCACCTGGCGATCTCCGATCCGTCGGGCGACTCTGCGATCTGCGAATACGTCGGCGGCAAGCTCCGGATCCACCACGGGCGGGAGCATCAGGTGATGACCAACTCGCCGCTCTTCGACCAGCAGATCGCCCTCAACCGCTACTGGCAGGAGATCGGCGGCACCGTGATGCTGCCCGGCACCAACCGCGCAGCCGACCGCTTCGCCCGGGCCTCGTTCTACATCAACGCCTGCCGGCAGTCGGCCGACCCACGGGAGGCCGTGGCCGACGTGTTCAGCGTGATGCGGAACGTCGGCGTGCCCCGCGGGATTACCACCCCCGACAAACCCAACATCTCCTCGACGATCTGGCGGACCGTCGCCGACCAGAAGCAGCGGGTCTACTACTACGAGAGCACGTTCTCGCCGGGCGCCGTGTGGGTGAAGTTGGCGGATCTCGATTTCGCGCCGGGATCGGGGGTCCGGAAGCTGCAACTCGACGGCGAGCCCGACCGCGCCGGGAACCAGACCCGCGAGGTGCGGCCGGCGAAGCCGTTCACGTTCCTGCGGTCGAAGTGAGCCGCGGCCGGGAGCCTCTCCGTGTCACTCCACACCGCGGCCATCGACGCCGGCAGCAGCGGTACGCGGTTTTCTCGCACGCCGCCTGCTCGCTACGCCGCCCGCCGCCCGGCCAGTAGCGTGGCGTAGAGATGGGCGATGTTTGCCGCGGATTGCCGTGCCGCGGCTCGTTCGCTCGCACTCGGCACCCGGCCGAGCACGACCCGATAGGCCTCGTCGACCTGCGCGGGCTCCGGCGGGGCGAGTGGCTCGCGGCGC
>JBILOA010000260.1:0-3900 GCA_044374735.1 Pirellulales bacterium
GCGCGCCACAACGCGCACGAGCACGGCCGCCCGGAGGTGCGGCCGGCGGGCGGAGGCCCGCCAAGGCTTCGCGGGCCATGGATGGCCGCGAAGCCGTTATGTAATGAGCGTGCCGAGCCGCTCGCCGGCCACGGCCCGCTCGATGTTGCCCTCGCGGCGGTAGTTGAAGACCAGGATCGGCATCCGGTGCTCCATGCACTGCGAGATCGCCGTGGCGTCCATGACGCGGAGGTTCTGCTCGCGGACCTGCTGGTACGACAGGTCGCTGTAGAGCAGCGCGTGCGGATTCTTCTCCGGGTCGTCCGAGTAGACGCCGTCGACCCGGGTGGCCTTCATCAGGATGTCGGCGCCGAGTTCCAGGGCCCGCTGGGCGGCGGCCGTGTCGGTGGTGACATACGGGCTGCCGGTGCCGGCGGCCAGGATCACGATCCGCCCCTTCTCGAGGTGCCGCCGGGCCCGGCGGCGGATGTAGGGCTCGGCCACGCCGTCCATCCGGATCGCCGTCATCAGCCGCGTCTGGGCGCCGAGGCTCTCGAGCGCGTCCTGGAGGGCCAGGCCGTTGATCACGGTCGCGAGCATGCCCATGTAGTGGGCCGTCGCCTCCTGGATCGCGGCATTGCCGGCCGTGAACGAGCCGCCGCGGAGGATGTTGCCGCCGCCGATCACGACGGCCAGTTCCACACCCCGGGCCACCGCCTGCACCGTCTGCCGGGCGATGTGGACGACCTCGTCCATCGAGATCCCCCGCTCGCCCGCGCGGGCGAAACTCTCGCCCGAGAGCTTGAGGAGCACGCGGCGGTAGGGAGCGGCGTTCATCGCCGCCGTACTGTAGCAGACAGCCAGGCCGTCACGGGCTGCCGCGCCGGCCCGCCCCGCCCTTCACGTGGGCACGCGGGCTCAGCGGCCGCAGGTCCGCGGGAGCCCGGGCGATGCGGCCGCCACGCCTACCCGCCCAGCCGCCAGTTGTCGACCGCGACCACGTCGATCCCGGCGGCCTTCGCCAGCGCGCCGACGCTCTGCTTCTCGTCCTTCACGAACGGCTGTTCGAGCAGCACGCAGGTGGCGTAAAAGTTTCGCAGCCGACCCTCGATCATCTTGGCGATGATGTTGTCGGGCTTGCCCTCCTTGCGGGCCGCCTCGGTGAGGATCTCCCGCTCCTTCTCCACGACCGCCGCGTCGAGTTCCTCCTTGCGGATCGCCTTGGGGGCCATGGCCACCACGTGCATCGCGATGTCCTTGGCCGCCTCGGCCGCGGCCGGAGCCGACGCGTTTCCGGAAATCTCGACGAGCGCCGCCTTGGTGCCGTCGTGATGGGCGTAGCCGCCGCAGGGGGCGTTGATCCGCTTGATCCGCGAGAGCTCGAACACCTCCCGCATCCGGTTGAAGAGGTCGTCCTTCAGTTCGCCGAGCGTCTTGGCGGGATGGGCATGGCTCTTCTGGGCCATCAGTTCCGCCGGCGACGCCGCCCCGGGGCCGAGCGCCAGGGTCTTGGCGACGTCTTCGCAGAGCGCCTTGAAGTCGGGGCTGCCGGCCACCGGCGGGCTCTCGCACTTCAGCTCGATGATCGCCCCGACGCCCTTGGCCGGATCGGCGTAGACGGCCAGGCGGCCGCAGGAAGTCTCGCGGTCGGCCCGCATCGACTGCGTCTTGATGCCCTGCTTCCGCAGCCACTCGACGGCCTGATCGGTATTGCCGCCACACTCCGCGAGCGCCTTCTTGCACTCCATCATCGGCAGGCCGGTCTTTTCCCTCAGTGCCATCACGGCGGCCGCGGTGATCTCGGGCATGGTCTCTCCTCTGGTCTCGGACAGCGGGTGAATGATGGGAACGCAAACCGCGGGCTCGGCGAGCCCGCGGGCGACGATGGGCCTGCCGAGGCTGACGTCAGGTCGTCGGCTTGGGGACCGAACGCTTGGCGACCATCGGCCGGGCCCGGGGCTTGGGCTTGGACTCGCCGTCGGCGGCCTCGCCCCCCTCGGCCGCGGCCTGCGACGTCGCGGCCGAATCCGACTTGCCCTCGAGGATGGCGTCGGCGAGCCGACCGGCCACCAGCTCGATGGCCCGGATCGAGTCGTCGTTGCCGGGAATCGGCAGGTCGACCATGTCGGGGTCGCAGTCGGTGTCGATCAGGGCGACGGTCGTGATGCCCATCTTGCGGGCCTCGTTGACGGCGTTCTTCTCCTTCTTGGGGTCGAACACCACCAGGCACTCGGGGAGCCGGGACAGCGTGCGAATGCCACCGAGATTGCGGAGCATCTTGCGGTGCTCGCGCCGCAGCGACGACTGCATCTTCTTGGAGTAGGTGGCGAACTTGTCGCTGGGGATCAGCGTCTCGAGTTCCTCGAGGCGGGCCAGCCGGTTGCGGATCGTGCGGAAGTTGGTGAGCGTGCCGCCGAGCCAACGGTCGCTGACGTAGGGCATACCGCAGCGGCCGGCCTCGCGGGCGATCGCCTCGGAACCCTGCCGCTTGGTGCCCACGAACAGGATCAAGCTGTTCGTGCCCGCGACCTGCTTGAGATACTTGCGGGCCCGCAGCAGCCCGCGGATGGTCTCGCGGACGTCGATGATGTGAATGAGGTTCTTGCGGCCGTGGATGTAGGGCCGCATCTTCGGGTTCCAGCGGCTGGCACGGTGGCCGAAATGCACGCCGGCTTCGATCAGTTCCTGGGCCAGGACGTTCGACACGCGGGATGACTTCCTTGGAAAATGGGGGCGGAGACGGTGGTCGGGCGGGCCAAAGCGAGCCCCGGAAAATATCGGCTTTTCACCGGGAATGTCAATCGGCCATGCTGTGCGGCGGGTGGTGAAGCGGGAGCCGGGCCTTTCCCGGGGCCGCGAAACGCCGCGAGGCTTGAATCGCCCGGAAATCGCGAACTAGACTCCGCTCGGTGAATTTCGGGCCCGCCGACCAACCGGGCCGAGGCTTGCCAGACCCCGCCGGCCCCCCCATGCGCCACGTCCTTTCCGCCACCGTCCAAAACGTCCCCGGCGTGCTCGCCCACGTGTCGGGCATGCTCGCCTCCCGGGGCTACAACATCGACAGCCTCGCCGTCGGCGAGACGGAGGACTCCGGGTTTTCCCGGATGACGTTCGTGCTCCGGGGCGACAACCGCGTCCTCGACCAGGTGCGCCGCCAGCTCGAGAAGATCGTGACGGTCGTCCGGGTCGACGACATCAGCTCCCGCAATTTCGTGGAGCGCGACCTGATGCTGATCAAGGTCGCCGCCGAGCCGGGCGCCGCCCGCACCGAGGTCAAGGAACTCGCCGAGGTCTTCCGCGGCCGGATCGTCGACGTGGCCTCCGACAGCGTGATCGTCGAGATCTCGGGCACCGAGAAGAAGCTCGAGGGCTTCATCGAGTTGATGCGGCCCCACGGCATCCTCGAGCTCGTGCGCACCGGTCGAATCGCGATGGTCCGCGGCAGCCCGGACACCCGCGAACTGACCGAGGCGGCCGACGGGGATCATCCCCCGGCCGACGCCGGCGCCGAGTCGCTGGCCTGACCGACCCCGTTCGATCATTCCGTTTTCCTGCGTTCGTCCCTTCCGCCACCCGTTCTCGAGGACCCTGGAGCGTTCCCCCCTTGCCCGCCACCATCTATTACGACGCCGACGCCGACCTCAAGCACCTCGCCGGCAAGACCATCGCCATCATCGGCTACGGCTCCCAGGGGCATGCCCAGGCCCAGAACCTGCGGGACAGCGGGCTGAACGTCGTGGTGGCCCAGCGTCCGGGCGGCCCCAACTACGAGCTCGCCAAAAGCCACGGGTTCACTCCCGTCAGCGTGGAGGAGGCGGTCAAGCAGGCCGACGTGATCAACATCCTGCTGCCCGACGAACTGCAGGGCGACGTGTACAAGACGAGCATCAAGCCGCACCTCAAGCCGGGGGCGGTGTTGAT
>JBILOA010000261.1:0-3894 GCA_044374735.1 Pirellulales bacterium
GCCAGCGGCGGCGTGACCGGCATCTGCGGGCGCGGGCTTCCCGGGCTCCTCCGCCGCGTAGGCGGTGCCGGCCGCGGGCTCGAACTCGATCATGGCATGCTCGCCGTGGCCGCCATGGTGGGCCGGCGTAACCGGGTGGACGCCCAGCCAGGCGAAGAACGCGGTCAGCGAGAGCACGAACGACGTCACGATCGCGGCCGTCGCCACCCAGGCGGCGTTGCGGCCGTGCGGGCCCATCCGCGGCCCAAAAAACAGGATCAGCACGAACGAGGCCAAGGGCGTGAGCCAGGCCAGGCCGAGCAGCAGCGGAAGTTGGGCGGCAAGATCCATGAACGGTGCAGCGGGTGCCGGGGGCGGGGCGGCTCAGCCCTTGAGGTCGTCAGCCCGATCGACGTCGACCGTGGCGTGGTTGTTGTAAAAGTTGAGCGTGATCGCCAAGGCGACGGCGGCCTCGGCGGCCGCGAGCACGATCACGAACACCGCGATCGCCTGCCCGTCGAGGCCGAGCGAACGGGCGCCGTCGCCGGCGAGATAGGGGGAGGCGAAGGCGACGAAGTTGACGTTGGCGCCGTTGAGCACCAGCTCGATGCCCATCAAGACCCCGAGGGCGTTCCGCTTGGTCGCCATGCAGGCGACGCCGGCGGTAAACATGATCGCGCCCACCACGAGGTAGTGGGCCACGCTGACGGGCTCGGTGATCAGCAAGCCGAACAGCGGCGGGACGGCGAGGGAACCGATCATCGGGGGCCTCCGGTGAGCGCAGAGCCGCCCGCGAGCACGGATCCCGCCCCGGCCGGGCCGCGGCCGATCGCGGCATGCTCGGCGACGGAAGCCGGCGGCTCGACCGACGCGGCCACGTCGATCGCCCGGGGCGTCTTCCGCCGCTTGGCCCGGGCCAGATAGGCCGCCCCAACGAGCACGACGAGCAGGTGGATCGAGATGATCTCGAACGGCAGCAGGTAGCCGGGCCGCACGGCCTTCTCGGGAGCGTTGGCCGCCGGCTCGTCGACCCGCACGCCCACCAGCGCCATGCCGAGCGGCGTAGCCGCGGGCTCGGCGAGATTGCCGGATGCCGGAGCCCGCCAGGCCGGCACCGAGAGCCCGGCCATCAGCAGGGCCGCGAGCAGGGCCGCGCCCACAACGCCCGCGAGCACCCGGTCGCCGCCGCTCGTGGCGATCGACACGAAGGGTGCCTGGGCCGTGAGCATCACGCCGAAGACGAGCAGCACGAGCGTGCCGCCGACGTAGATCATGAGCTGCATCGCGCCGACGAACTCGGCCCCGGCGAGCAGGAAGAGCCCGGCCGTCGCGGCCAGCGAGAGCACGAGGTACAGGGCCATCCGCACCACGTTGGTCGCCGTGACGACGGCCACGGCGAAGCCGCAGGCGATCGACGCGAACAGCAGGAAGAAGAACGAGTGCCAGTTGATCGCCGCGAGAGTCGGCGATCCCACGGCGACGAGCAGGCCGGCGAGCGCGGGCGTCATGGCGTCGCCTCCCGCGTCGCTCGGGCGACCTTCTCACCCTCCGCCACCGGCTTGGCGGCGGCCCGGCCACCGGGGCCCTCGAGCCAGCCCTCGCGGATCTCGCCGCCCGGCCGGCCGACGCCCGGCATCAGCCCGCCCGGCAGGACGAGCTGCCAGAGCATGGCGCCGGCAAACATCACCGCAGCGATCGGCGTGCAGTATTTGAGGCAGGTGGTCATCACCTGGTCGATGCGCAGCCGCGGCAGCGTCCAGCGGATCCACATCATGATGATCACGCCCAGCGAAGCCTTGCCGATGAGGTTCGCCAGGCCGAGCAGCCGGACGAGATAGGGCGCGGTGTCGCCCGTGCCCTCCGAGAGGCCGACCAGGGTGGCCACCGGGATCGGGCCGTTCCAGCCGCCCAAGAACAGCACGGCGGCCATCGCGCTGACGAGAAACATCGAGCCGTATTCGGCCATGAAGAAGTAGCTCCAGCGGAGCCCGGAGTATTCCGTGTGGAAGCCGGCGACGAGCTCGCTCTCGGCCTCAGCCAGGTCGAAGGGGGCGCGGTTGACGCTCGCCACGGCACAGGTCACGTAGACCCAGAACACCACGAACGTGAACGGGTCGTGGAACAGATACCAGTTCCAGAACCAGCCGGCCTGCTTCTCGCCGATCGTGACCATGTCCATGCTGCCGGCGAGCATCACGGGCACCACCACGCACATCCCCAGCGGCACCTCGTAGCTCACCACCTGGGCCGCTTCACGCATCGCCCCGAACAGCGACCACTTCGAGGCCGAGGCATAGCCCGCCAGGATCACGCCGAACACCTCGAGGCCGAGCACCGCGACGACGAAGAACACGGCCACGTTGAGCCGCTGCCCGACCACGTCGAAGGCAAACGGCAAGGCGATGAACGCACAGAACGAGGCGCAAAAACTGACGTAGGGCGCGAGCCGAAACAGCAGCCCGTCGGCCCCCTCCGGCATCAGGTCTTCTTTCGCGAGCAGTTTGATGCCGTCGGCCACCGACTGGAGCCACCCGAACCGCCCGCCGGTACGGGTGGGACCGAGCCGGTCCTGGATCCGCGCCGACACCTTCCGCTCGGCCCAGATGAAGGCCAGCGCCCCACCGGCGATCACGTTGAGCACCAGCACGGCCGAGACGATCGCCGCGATGGTCCAGGCCAGCAGCCCGGAAAGCCCGAGACTTGTGAGAAAGTCGACCATCGTCCGTCACCACGACAGCGCCGCAGCCGACCCCAATCCACGGATTTTCCGGGCGGGAACCGACTTCGTGAAAATTCGCACGAAGTTTGCCGTCTGCCGCCGCTTTCCACAAGTGGCGGCCGGGACGACCGCCCGAAACCGCCCCGTGCGGAAGCGGCTACCATACCGCGTGCGTCACGCCGGCGACCGCCTCCCTTCCACCGAATCGCCCGGCCCAGCCGCGTCCCACTCCCGATGCGACCGCCCACCCTCGCTGCGACCGCCGTGCCTGTCCTGCTCGCGGGCGTTGTGCTCGCCTGCTTCGCGGCGGCGGACCCAGGGAAACCGTTCGTGCCCCGGCGGCAGTCGGGGCCTCCCGGCGAGCCGCTCGAACCGGCCGAGGCCGCGCGGCGAATGACGGTCCCACCGGGCTTCGCGGTCCAGCTCTTCGCCGCGGAGCCCGACCTCGTCAATCCCGTCGCGATGACCTTCGACGAGCGCGGGAGAGTCTGGGTGGCCGAGTCGCTCGAATACCCGCGGCGGGATCCCGGACCGGGCCGGGATCGAATCCGCGTCCTGGCCGACACCGATGGCGACGGCCGCGCCGACCAAACCACGACCTTCCTCGACGGCCTCAACATCCCGTCCGGCATCGCCGTGGGTCACGGGGGCGCCTGGGTGGCTGCCGCGCCCGACCTGCTCTTCGTGCAGGACACCGACGGCGACGGCGTTGCCGACCGGCGGGAGGTCGTCGTCACGGGCTTCGGTCGGCTCGACACGCATGAACTGCCAAACTCGCTCACCTGGGGCCCCGACGGCTGGCTCTACGGGCTCAACGGCGTGTTCAACGGGAGCCACGTCCACTACGCCCCGGGCAATCCCAACCACCGCCCCGACCACCCGGGCTGGAAGTTCGACTGCTGCCTGTTTCGCGTGCATCCGCGGACGTGGGAGTTCGAGGTGGTGTGCCGCGGCACCAGCAACCCCTGGGGCATCGCCTTCAACGACGAGGGTGACTCCTTCGTCTCGGCCTGCGTCATCGATCACCTCTGGCACCTGGTCGAGGGGGGCTTCTATCACCGGCAGGCCGGGCCGCAGCCACCCGAGGCGTGGAAGCTCGAATCGATCGTGGCGCACAAGCACCAGCAAGCCGCCTACTGCGGCATCACGTGGTTCGACTCCGACGCCTATCCGGAGGCCTATCGACGCCGGCTGTT
>JBILOA010000262.1:0-3891 GCA_044374735.1 Pirellulales bacterium
TGCGTTCGGCCTGCTTCTTCATCCGGGCCACGAGGTCGGCGATGTCGGGAACGCCGAACAGGTTGGCGTCGACGAGGTTCTTGCCGAAGTAGACGAAGTGGCCGTGGGTGTCGATGAAGCCCGGCAGGAGCGTCTTGCCGGCGAGGTCCACCATCCGGGTGGCGGGTCCGGCGTGGCCGCGGGCCTCTGCCATCGGTCCCACGAAACTGATCCGCCCGTCCTTCACCGCCAGTGCTTCGACCAACTCTGGTTCACGGCCGCGCATCGTGATGATGGGGCCGCCGGAGTAGATCGTGTCGGCGACATCAGCGCGTGCGACGGCGGCCTGGAGGGCCACCGCGAAACAGATCCCCGCCAGCGCGGTCCGGATGCCTGCCATGCCTCACTCCTCGTGCCCGAGCCCGGCCGCCACGTCAGGCGCGGTCCGAGACCGCCCGCAGGCCGGAAGGCACGAGTGTAGCCGCCGCGAGATCGATCGCGGGCTGGCAGTGGCTCACCAGCGGCGTTCGACGCCGAGGTTGGCCCCGTGGAGAAACAGGCTTCCACCATCGACGAGCGACGTGCCGCTGGCCGGGGTGTTCGAGAAGTCCCACTGGTCCGGCGCGAGAGCGAGCCCGTCCAGCCAAATGAGGTTGTAGCCGGCCCGAAGTCCCCAATGGTCGGTAAGCCGGTAGATGGCCGACACGTTCACCATCGACAACAGGCTGACGCCGCCGGCCGACGCGCTGGTTGGATCGCGGAAGACCTGGCCCGGGGCGAGCGAGCTGGTGATCGGGCCCGAGGTCTGCGACATGATCGTGCCGGCGAGGCCGGCTTTCGCCGTGCCCTCGAGTGCCCAGCGGTCCCAATCCCGCCGCCGCCGCAGACCGAGCTGACCGCCGATCAGGTTCGAGGAGCTCTGCACGCGATACGCGTTCGGCGGATCGCCCTGGCAACAGGTCACGTTCAGGCTGGCCTCCTCTTCCAGCCCCGCCCAGAAGGCGCCGCAGAGCACGTCGCAGCACCGGCAGAAGCCATCCCCGTCGTCGCAGCGGGAGTGGAAGACGTTGGCTTCCACGATGTTGAGCGAGGAGGCGTAGGTGGGCTGAATGCTGTCGGCGGTGGCCCAGCCGGGCACGGCCCCTGCGATCGGGCCGGGCACCGCGACCTGATTCACCCCCGCCACGCCGGCATCGGCCCACATGCTCCACAGACCCAGATAGCCGACCTCCCAGCCAACGCTGTCATCGACCCGGCGGCCGTACAACACCCGGACACCGGGCGCCACGGGCGACTGAAGGTCACCGGTGTCGAGCAGCACCGCGCCCGGAGTCGGCGAGGCCGAACTGCCTTCCGCGATCGGCCGGTTGATGGTGGCGTTGTCCCGCTGAAGGAACAGGGCGTCGAACACGAGATAGGTGGGCCATTGCGGGCAGCGGGTTCCATACCCGGCCAGCGCTTCGCCAACGGCTGGCGTCGGCTCATCGGCCAGGGCGGGCACGGCCGCGACGGCGCCTGGCAGGCCCACGACGCCAGCATCCTGGGCCACGAGCGGCAGCGAGACTGCCGCGGCGAGAAGCGCGACTCCCGCAATTGACTGAAACTGCCCCATGACCGCCTCCCTGCCCATCTTCGAGATGCGTCCCGCATCCCCGAAGGCACTCAGCCTCCCCTGGCTATGTATCGTCCGGCAGCGGAGCCAGATTGAGCCCCCACCGCCACTTACCCAGACCTGGGTGTGGCGGTCGTCCCGTTCCCGTTGGCCATGGAAACGGCGGAGGTTATGCGGCCTCTAGAGCCGGACGAACGTCGGCGTTACCGCCTCGGCCGAGAGGTGGCGATCCGGAGGTTTCGGGAGAATGCGGAGAATGTTTGGGCAACCGTCCCGTCACGGTTGATCACCCGCACTCCGCGCTGGGAGCCTCCCTCGGCCTGCGTGGCGAAGATCCGGTCGGCGACCCCGTTGCCGTCCGTGTCGATCGCCACGGCGAACGCCGCCGCTTCACGAGACGACAAATCCGCGAAGGCCGCCAGCCTGGTCAGATCGAGCCGGGCATTGGCCACCCGGGCGTTGATCGTGCCGTCGTAGACCTCCATGGTCGAACCCGCCCCCCGACCGCCGACCACGAGAATGTCGGGCGTCTGGTCGCCGTTGAACCGAGTCGTGCTCACCGCCACGCCGCCTCTGAACCGCGGCAGTGAGCGGAAGGGCCTGAACGAATCCACGATCCGCGGTGTCCCGGAGACGTCGAACACGTTGACGAGCGCGGCCGCTCCGGGCCCGCTGCCCCGGATGATCTCCGCGCGGCCGTCGTTGTTGAGGTCGGCCACGGCCACCGAGCCCCCGCCGAGCACGTCGCCGGCAAACGCGGCGAAGGCCTTGAAGGGCTGATTGGCCACCGGATCGGCTGCATTCGGCGTCACCAGGAACACCCGCGTGTTGCGGGCCGCGACCAGGCCGACCGCCACGATATCCTCGTCGCTGTCGCCGTCGATGTTTCCCACCCCGGGTTCGACACCGCCCATGTAGGTCGGCCCGAATGGGCGGGTGCGGTAGCCGACGAGTTCCGTGCCGTCGATCTCGAACACCCGGATCTCGCCGATCCGGCCCGGCCCCGAGCCGACAACGATCTCGTCGGCACCGTCGCCATCGACGTCGCCCACGACCACCCGGGCACCGCCCCGGAAGCGCGGCTCGAACACCCCGAACTGCGACCGGATGGCACCCGTGAACGGATCGATCACGGTGACCTGCGCTCCGGGGCCGCAGTCGGCCTCCGTGCCCGTCACGATCAGCGGCATGTCGCTGTCGAGGCTGAGCGGATACCCGGGCGTGCCGGGGGAGTCCGGAGTGCCAGAGGTGTTGCCCGGCAGGAAGATCGACCCGGTGCCATCGTCGAGGATCGTTCCGGTGCCGGAGGGGCCGAAGCCCCCCGCGTTCGACACCACGAGGATGAACTCCTCGGCGCCCTCGTAGGGGTTGTCGTTGACGATCGCGACCCGCACCCGCAGCGTGGCCGTCTCGCCTGGAGTCCCGTCGCCGTCGGCGGGGATGGCGACGAAGTTCCCCGGCACGTAGGGCACCCAGGCCGTGCCGTTGAAATACTCGAGGCCGGGGGAAGTGTCCGTCCCGATCGTGGCCGTGCCGCTCGGGGCGACCAGCGAGGCGGCCCGGGCCGTGAGGGCTGCCACGACGGGCGTGGTCCTCAGGGCGAGCTCGACCAGTTGCCCCTCGACACCCGTCACCGTGAACACGCCGAATGGCGACCGCTCGTTGACGACGAAGCTGTTCACGGCCAGCGGACGGTCGTCGTCGAGTTGGAACGGCAGACCGTGGGCGCCCGGAGCGTCGGGCGTGCCGGTCGTGTTCGCGCCGCTGAAGAGGTCGCCCGTGGCGTCGTCCCTGATCGTGATCGTGGTGGCCACGCCGCCCGGATTGAGCACGTTCACCATCGGCCCCGTGGCGATGTTCACGACCTCGCTCGTCTCGTTCAGCAGGTCGTTGACGATGGCGACCCGCAGGAGTGCGCCCATGGCCCCTGTCGGAATCGTCACGCCCCCGGCGGCGCTCACCCAGGCCGAGCCGGTGTAGTACTCGATCACGCTGCTGGTGTCGGTGCCCACGACGCCCGTGCCGTTCGAGAGCGAGGGCGTGAACGTGATCGGCGCCGACGCGGCCTGGCTGAACGACAGCCGCACGATGGCGTATTGCGAGGCCTCGTTCACCGTCGCGGGCGAGATCGACACCGTCGGGAAGCTGATGATCGTCCAGGTGCCGATGCTCGTCGCCTGCGACTCGTTCCCGGCCACGTCGATGGCCGTGATCGAGAGCGGATGCGGGCCGTTGGCCAGCACGCTCGTCGTCACGCTGTAGGAGCCGTCGGGCTGGACCAGGGCCGTCCCCACCGCCAC
>JBILOA010000012.1:0-12620 GCA_044374735.1 Pirellulales bacterium
CGCCGCCGTCTGCCGGCTCGTCGTAGGAGAGCCGGACCAGCGCCGGTGCGGGAGCCTCGGCGGCAGCCGCCTGGACCGGTGGATCGTCTTCCACCGACTCGATCGGCCGGGCGGCCGGATCGATCACGGCGGCGGCCGGGGGCAATGACAGCCCGCTGCCGGTGTCGGTCGTGGGGGTGCTGCGGCCCGGTTCGGCCGGCAGCGGGGGCACGCCCTCGAGCGTCGGGGGTGCGAGGTCCACGGGGGGGCCGTCTGCCCGGGGCGCCGGGCCACCCTGGGGGGCCGCGCCGCCGCGGGGCAGCCGGGGCGCGTCGGGAATCTCGATCGCCGGCGGCACGTTCGTGGCGGGGGGCACGCCGGCCGGTCGGGGCCGCCGCCCGCGAGCCGGCGCCGCCGCGTCGGCGTCGGAGACGCCCAGCTGCTTGCGAAGGCTCGCGTTCTCACCGGCCGCGTGCTCGAGGCGGGCACACTGCTCGGCCAGCTCGTCCTGGAGCTGGTAGATCTGGTCTTCCTGGTAGCGGAGCTCCCGCTCGAGGAGCTGCTGATTCAGGTCGCTCTTGCAGCCGACCGTGCACAGGGCGATGGCCGCCGCCAGGGGGCTGAGCCGCCACACCTGAAGCCGAAACCCGTCGGGAACTCGCTGCGGATTCATGACGCGCCTCCTTGCGCCTCACCGGCCCCGCGGGGCCGCCTGGTTGCCCTCGGTCTGCCGCGGCCGCTCGGGGCCGCGGTGAATCTCCTAGCCGGCCCCCTTGCCCGTCGGCATGTGCTCGATCACCTCGTCGATCAGCTTGTAGTCGAGCGCCTCCTGCGCCGACATGAACCGGTCGCGATCGGTGTCCTCCTCGATCTTGGCGAGCGGATGCCCGGTGTGCTTGAGGAGGATGTTGTTGAGCTTGTGCTTGACGTTCTTGAACTCCTTGGCGTGGATCATGATCTCCTCCGCCGTCCCTTCCATGCCGGCCAGGGGCTGGTGGATCATGATCCGGGCGTTGGGCAGGGCCCGCCGCTTGCCCTTCGTGCCGGCCGTCAACAGTACGGCCCCCATGCTGGCCGCCTGGCCGATGCAGTAGGTGGCCACGTCGCAGGTCACGAACTGCATGGTGTCGTAGATCGCCAGGCCGGCCGTCACGCTCCCGCCGGGGGAGTTGATGTAGAGATGGATGTCGGCCTTGGGATCGTCGGACTGCAGGAACAGCATCTGGGCGACGATCGCGTTGGCCACCTCGTCGTTGACCTGGGTGCCCAGGAAGATGATCCGGTCCTTGAGCAGGCGGGAATAGATGTCCATCGCCCGCTCTTCGCGGCCGCTCTTCTCGATCACATAGGGAATCAGTGGCATGGGCAGGGTCTCGGGCGGGCCGGATGGCGGGCGGGTCAGTCGGACTCTTCGGTCACCTCGACCGGCGGCTTGGCGAGCACCTCGTCGACGAGGCCGTATTCCTTGGCCTCGGAGGCGGAGAGATAGCGGTCGCGGTCGGTGTCCTTGGCGATCCGCGCGATCGGCTGTCCGGTGTGGCTGGCGAGGATCTCGTTGAGCACCGACCGGGTCTTGATGATTTCGTCGGCCTGGATCTCGATGTCGCTCACCTGGCCGCCGACCTGGCCGTAGGGCTGGTGGATCATCACCTTCGCGTGCGGCAGGGCGAACCGCTTGCCCTTGGTCCCGCCGGCCAGGAGCACCGCGCCGCCGCTCGCCGCCAGGCCCACGCAGTAGGTGGCCACCGGGCAGGAGAGGATCTGCATGGTGTCGTAGATGGCCATGGTGGACGTCACGCTCCCACCGGGGGAGTTGATGTAGAAGTGGATGTCCTTGCGACGGTTCTCGCTCTGGAGATAGAGCAGCTTCATCACCACTTCGTTGGCGTTGCCGTCGTAGATCTCCCCCTGGAGGAAGACGATCCGATTCTCGAGCAACAGGTCGCCGAGCGTCATCGTCCGCTGCCGCTGGTAGTCGCGGTGGGCGGAGGAGGCTCGCGGAAGCAGGGGGCTGGTCATCGGGTGCTGGTCGCCGGGGAGAGGGGAACGGATCGCTGCGGGCACGACCGACGGATCATCCGCGGCCGCCGGGCCGGGTGGCGGGCTCGGCATGGGTGGCGACAGGGATCTCATCCTCGCCCAGCACCGAACCACACACGGCATGATCGACCGCCTCGGTGTCGGGCTTCGGAAACTCGAAGGGCACGTCCTTGAACTTCGCCTCCGAGGTGATCAGGTCGACCGTCTTGCGCTCGATGATCTGGTTGCGAAGCACATCCATCAGGCCCCGCCGCTCGAGGCTGGCACGGACCCGGCGGGGCGACTCGCCCGACTGGGCGGCGATCGCCCGGATCTCGGCGTCGTAGTCGGCCGGCCCGTCGGCCACGCCCTGCTCCTCGGCGATCCGCTCCAGGATGAAGTGCTCCTTGAGCGCCCGGGCGGTGCTGGCCAGCACGGTCTGCCGGAGTTCGTTGACGTGGCGGCGGATCGAGTCGTCGTCGAAGCCGCTCCGCCGCAGTTCGAGAATCGCCCGCTCGAGCTCCCGCTGCGCCTGGCGGCGGAGCAGATCGGGGGGCAGGTCCCAGGAGGCCGACGCCGTCAGCGCGGCCGCCACCTGCTGCCGCACCTGCTTGCGCCGATGCCACTCGAGCTGGCCTTCGAGCTGCCGGGTGACGGCCGCACGGAGGGCCTCCTCGCTCTCGAAGCCGCCGAGCTCTTCGAGCACGGTGGGCGTCAGGGTGGGAAGCTCGTGCTTCTTGACGTCGAGCACCTCGATCGCGACCGCCACCTCCTGGCCCCGCAGCGCCTCGACGGCCGCCTCGTCGGAGACCCGCACCGTCGCGGTCACCGTGTCACCGGGCTTGGCCTTGGCGACGAGCGCGTCGAAGCCCTCGAGCTCGCCGTCGGCGAAGGAGAGCTTGGGCCGGACGACGATCTCCATGTCGCGGGCCTCGGAGAGCAGCTCGTCGCCGTGGGTGAACCGGACGTTCGTCACGATCAGGTCGCCGGCCGCCGGCACGCCGCCCGAAGGCACGTAGCGGCCCCGCTCACGCAGGATGTTGCCCAGCGCCTCGTCCACGTCGGCGGCCCCGATCTCCCGGGCCGGCCGGGTGATCGAGAGCCCCTTCCACTTGGGAAGTTCGAACTCGGGGCGGACCTCGATCGAAAACTCGAAGGTCAGCGGCCCATCCTCGGGCAGGACGACGGCCGCCAGGTCGAGATCGGGCTCGCTGATGGGGGCGAGCTTGCCGCTCTCCGACACCTGGGTCATGGCGGCGGTCACGAGCTTGGAGCGGATCTGGTCGGCCAGTTCGCTCTTGAAGCGGCTGCTGACCAGCCGGCGGGGTGCCCGGCCCGGACGGAACCCCGGCAGCAGCGCCGAAGGCATCAACTCACCGATCGCGTCGTCGCGGTAGCGGTCGATGTCGGCCCTGGGGACCGTGACCTTGACGCGGCGCTGGCAGGTCGAGACCTCCTCGATCGAGACCTCGAGATCGAGCGGCCGGGCCTCATCCTCACCCGTGGGCGAGGCGACGGCCGTGGCCGCGTCGGGCGAACTGGACGACATCGGCGTTTCCGGAGGGACGTGAAGACTGAACGCGGAAGGACAGGAAGCGGGTGATGGGATTCGAACCCACGACAACCACGTTGGCAACGTGGTGCTCTACCAACTGAGCTACACCCGCGGCGTGCCGCTGGAGGAACGATCGGCCACCTGGCCGGGCCCGACCTGGATCGGGCCCCGTTCCCCGGGAACCCCGCGATTATAGGGCGGCCACAACGCGTCGCAAGGTCAGGGGCCGGGCGTCGGGCGGTTTCTGGGGGGGCTGGGCAAGGGACGATTTCCCCGGGCCGCGCCGGCGGTAAACTCAGGGTCTGACACAGGATCGTGGGCCCCGGTTCCATCCGCCAGACAACGCCCGGGCCGCCGAGGGCTTGCTCCGCGCGACACTTCCCATGCAAGTGCGATTCGTCTTCAAGTCGTCGTCCGGCAAGCCACCGCGGACTCACTCCAGGGGGCTGCCGGTGCTCATCGGCCGCTCCGACGCCGAAGAGATCAAGCTGCGAATCCCCAAGGATTCCGTCAGCCGCCGGCACTGCGAACTCTTCCGCGACGAGGCCGAGCGGGTCTGCATCCGGGACCTGGAGTCGACCAACGGCACGTACGTCGACGGCCGCCAGCTCAAGCCCCGTGTGGCCACGCCCGTCTCGAGCGGGTCGGTCGTGAAAGTCGGCAACATCGCCTTCATCGTCGAGTATCAGGTCGGGCCGGTGGGACGATCGCCCCACGACAGCGACACGATCCCGATCGATGAGGCCACGGCGGCCGGTGAACTCGAGGATCTGGAGCCGGTCGGTCCGGAGCCCGCCGCCGGGGTGGCGCCGACCGAGCCGGTCGATGCCACCGAGCAGATCGACGCGACCGAGCCGGTGGCGGAGGTCGATACCGCCGAACCGGTCGCGGAGATCGTCGCTGCCGAACCGGCCGCCGAGGGCGACTTCAACTTTCTGGCCGCCGCCGATGAAGACGCGGCGCCGGCCGCCGGCGCCTGGCCCACGGGTGACGATGTCCCAGCCGCCAAGGACGATGCCAGTTTGGACGACTTCCTCAAGGGCCTGCCATGACCGCGGCGGGGCGCGGGCCCGAGACACCGGCCGCCCCGCGGCGCGTGACCGTTTCCGACCTGGCCGCCGCCCACGGCGCGGGCCGGCCGATCTCGATGGTGACCGCCTATGACTGGCCGACCGGCCGGCTGGCCGACGCGGCCGGCGTCGATTGCGTGCTGGTGGGCGACAGCCTGGCGATGGTGGTGGCCGGTCGCGACTCGACCATCCCTGCCACGCTGCGGCAGATGATCTACCACGGCGAGATCGTGAGCCGGGCCGTGGCCCGCGCCATGGTGGTGGTCGATCTCCCCTTCCCGCTCCAGCACCTCGGGGTGCGGGCGGCGATCCGGGCGGCGGCCAAACTGCTCAAGCAGACCGGCTGTCAGGCCGTCAAGCTCGAAGGCACCGCCGGCCAGGCTGACGTGATCGCCGGGCTCGTGGCCGCCGGAATCCCGGTGATGGGCCACGTGGGGCTCCGGCCGCAGGCGGTGCACCAGCTCGGCGGCTACCGGATGCAGCGGGATGGCGAGGCGCTCGCCGCCGATGCGGCGGCCGCAGCGGCCGCGGGGGCCTTTGCCGTGGTGCTCGAGTGTGTGCCGCGGGAGATCGCCGCCTCGATCACGCGGTCGCTGAGCGTGCCCACGATCGGCATCGGTGCGGGTCCCGACTGCAGTGGCCAGGTGCTCGTGATGCACGACCTGATCGGCCTATCGAGCGACCGTGTGCCTCGATTCGTGCGCCGCTACGCCGACACCAAGGGGTCGATCGCGCAGGCGCTCGAGACCTGGAAGGCCGACGTCGAGGCCCGCCGGTTTCCCGGTCCGGCCGAGACGCTCGGCTGACGGCCCGGCCGCCCGTTGTCAGGGCACCACGAGCTCGTCGGAGATCACGACCGGCTTGCCGGCCGTGATGCCGGCCGGAGCGCCACCCGGACCGCCCGGAGCCGCCATCGCCGGCGCCGGATGCGTGCCACCCGTCGGCATGCCTCCCTCGACCATGCCGCCGCCGGCGCAGTCGTTGCAGCCGCTCACGGGCGCCGGGCCGCAGCCGTCCTGACAGGCCGCGGCCTGACCGCAGACCCGCGGCGGGGCCGCCTGGGCCTGCGCCGCGCCAGGGGGCACGAACCCCGGCGGGAGGTGGCCGAAGCACTTCTCGTACTTCCAGACCTCGAGGGCGATGTAGCGCTCGTTGAGCGACTTGCAGCCGCTCGTGCCGCCCACGGCGAGGAGCACCAGAGCCGCCGTCACCCGTCCGATCCATCCGCTCGCACGCATCGCTCCGTCTCCTGGGCATGCCACCTGCGGCGTTCGCGTCCGAGGAAGCCGCCGCGTCGGCGGGCGGCCCTGCGAAAGCCACGCAACACTACCCCATGCCATCGGCGCGGCAACCGCGGCCGGAGACAAATCCAGAAGGGGAGGCGCGAAGATGTGATGATCGTGCCGGAGAGTGCGCGGCCCGGAACCGGTCGCGCCGGCGGGACCAGACCCGCCCCCGCTCGTCAGCGCTTGCGGTGGCGGATCCGGGCTCGCATCCGCCGCTTCTTCTGGCCGAGCTTGCGGCGGCCTTTGCCCGTCTTCTTCACGCCCATCGATGAACTCCTGCGAACGCCGGCTGCCGCCGTGATCCGGTCGGCACCGGGGGGCCGTTGTAAGATGGAAACCAGTGGAATTCAAGCGAACCCGCCCACGGCCCCATGATCGTCTTCTTTCCCACCTACGCCCGCCGGACCCCCTCCGGCTGGCAGGCGTCGGTGGCCGGCATGGTGACGCGGCCGCTGCCGGAGCGGAGCCGCCGGCGGACCCTGGCCGTCGCGGTGCTCAAGCGGCTCCTCGACCTCTCCGACGCCGATCTCGACACCGTGGTGTTTCGGCGGCGGGCCGACTCCTTTCTCTTCCAGCGGCTGGCCGGCCGGCGGCTGCGGGTGGGGGTGGGCGACCGGATCGTCGAACTGGGGCCCTCCGACCGGAGCGGCCATTTCCACGTCGAGTTTCCCCTTGCCGACGACTTCGCCTCGGCCCATGCCCAGTCGGTGGCCGGCGGCTGCCGCTGGCTCGCCTACACGCTCCTGCCCGATGCGGAGCCCGATGAGGGCGGTCCCGAGCCCGCCGCGGTCGGCCGGATCCAGCTCCTCGAGGAAACCGGCACGTCGGTGATCTCCGACATCGACGACACGGTCAAGGTGAGCAACGTGGCCGACCGCCGCGAGCTGCTCAAGAACACGCTGCTGCGGGAGTTCGTGGCGGTGCCGGGCATGCCCGAGGTCTTCAGCCGCTGGCAGGCGGCGGGGGCCGCGTTCCACTACGTCTCGGCGAGCCCCTGGCAGCTCTCCGACTGCCTGTGCGCTTTCCTTGGTGCGGCCGGCCTGCCGGCGGGCTCCATGCACCTCAAGCTCTTCCGCCTCAAAGACTCGACCCCGCTCGGCCGGCTCACCGCCCGCAAGCGGTCGAAGCGGCGGGCGATCGAGCAGATCATGCGGGACTTTCCCGGCCGGCGGTTCACGCTGGTGGGCGACTCGGGGGAGCGGGATCCCGAGGTCTATGCCGCGGTGGCCCGGCGGCGGCCGGAGCAGGTGGCCGGCGTGTTCATCCGCCGCGTGCCCGACCGCGCGGCGGCGAGCCACGTGAGCCTCCGGTTCGACAAGCTCGCCCGCCGGCTGCCGGCCGGCATGCTTGCCACCTTCACGGCCGCCGACGAGCTCGCGGCCCTGCCGTGAGCCGTCACCAGGGGCTGTCGAAGGCGTTTTGGTAGTGCTCGATGACGGGCTTGCCGGCGGCCGGGAAGGTCACGGCCACCACGTCGATCCGCACACTCTGGTCCTCGAGCCGATGTCGCCGGATGTAGGCCGCGGCCAGTTCGGCGATCCGCCGCTGCTTCTGCGGGCCGACCGTCTCGGCCGGATGGCCGTGGGCCGTGTCGGATTTGCTCCGGACCTCCACGAACACCACCGTCCGGCCGTCCAAGGCCACGATGTCGATGTCGCCGCGCAGGACCCGTTCCCGCCGGCCCACGATCCGGTAGCCGAGGCTCTTCAAATGCCGTGCGGCCTCCTCCTCGCCCTGGCGGCCGAGTTCGTCGCGGGCGGAGGACATCGCCGTGCTCGTCAGGCCTTGGCCGAGGCGGCCTTCTTCTTGGCGGCGGGCTTGCCACCGGCCTTCGCCTCGCCGGCGATCTCGTCCCGCTTCTCGCGCAGGCGGGTCGACTTGCCGGAGCGGTCGCGGAGGTAGTAGAGCTTCGCCCGACGGGCCACGCCCGACCGCTTCACCTGGATGGTCGCGATCTTGGGCGAGTGGAGCGGGAACTTCCGCTCCACGCCCTCGCCGGCCACGATCCGGCGGACCGTGAAGGTCTCGCGGCTGCCGGAGCCGGCCTTGGCGATCACCACGCCGTTGAAGATCTGAATCCGCTCCTTGTCACCCTCGAGGATCCTGGTGTGGACGTCGACGGTGTCGCCGATGGCGAACGAGGGCACGTCGGGCTTGAGGCTCGAGGCCTCCACGGCGGCGAGAATCTTCCTGCTCACGGGTCGCTCCTCCGGGACAGGCCCGGCGTTGGTGTGGCGGTGGCTCGCCGGCGGGTCGCGGCGACGGCTTGCTCATGCCGCCACGCCTCGATCCGCCGGTGGTCGCCCGAGAGCAGCACCTCGGGCACGTGCAGGCCGCGAAACTCGCGCGGCCGGGTGTATTGGGGGCCTTCGACGAGCCGCTCGTGGCCCGAGAAGGAATCCTGGCGGGCGCTCTCCTCGTGGCCGAGCACCCCCGGCAGGAGCCGGGCGACGGCGTCGACGACGACCATCGCCGCCACCTCGCCGCCGGAGAGGACGTAGTCGCCGATCGAAATCTCCTCGGCGCCGACCGTCTGGGCGACCCGGGCGTCGAAGCCCTCGTAGCGGCCGCAGACGAGCACGAGCCGCTCGCGGCGGGCGAGCTCTTCGACGAGTGGTTGGTCGAGGCGGCGGCCGCCGGGCGTGAACAGGATCACCTGGCCGGGGGCGGTCGCCTGGCCCTGCACGTGCTCGATCGAGGCCACGACCGGCCCCGGCATCAGCAGCATCCCCGGGCCGCCACCGAAGGGACGGTCATCCACCTGCCGGTGCGGCCCCTCGGCGAAGTCGCGGATGTCGATCAGCCGGATGTCGACCAGGCCCCGCTCCCGCGCGGCGCCGAGCAGGCTTCCCTGGAGGAAGCCCGTGAACATGTCGGGAAAGAGGGTGAGGATGTCGATGCGCATGGCTGGTGTGCCGGGGGCGGGCCGCCGGCGGAACGCGGGCGACGCCGAGCCGTGCCGACATTCTTCGGGCTACTCGCTCTTCGATTCCTCGGAAGCAGCCTCGGCCGCGGCGGGCTCGGCTGCGGCTTCAGTCGCCACGTCGCCGGCGGTCTCGGTGGCCACCTCGGCCGGAGCCGCGACGGCGACCGCTTCGGGCTCAGGCGCCTTGACCTCGGGCACGAAGGCCGGCGGTCCGGCGTCGGGAACGATCTTCGGCAGCTTGAGCCGGGCCCGGGCCTCCTCCATCGCCGTGAGGTGCGTGCCGTTGGTCCCGTACTTCTTGATCAGCACGCGAACGGCCGTGCTCGGCTGGGCGCCGACGGAGAGCCAGTGGTCGACGCGGGCGTTGTCGAGCGTGCACCGGGCATCGGTTTCGGGGACGTGCGGGTCGTAGGTGCCGATCTCCTCGATCACGCGCCCATCCCGCGGGCTGCGGCGATCGCTCGCGCAGATCCGGTAATACTCACGGTTCTTGCGGCCCATCCGCTTCATTCGAATCACGACTGCCACGGTCGAAGTCCTCGCGTTGTCGAAACAGGAAACTGCTCGCGGGCGACGGCTCGCCCCTGCCGCGACGATGCCGAAGCCGGTCACAGGAACCCGAATCGGCTCCTCGAACCAGGGCCCCAAACCGGGCCGCCGTCGCAGTCCCGTAGCGTACCCGACCGGCGGCGAAACCCAAGAGGGCCGCCAGAACCGGCGTTTTCACCGGATAAAAACCTAGTCCCGGCCGCCGCGCTTCTTCCGCCGGAGCTCCTTTTCCCGCTGCTTTTTCAGCTTGCGCCGCTCGTCGGCGGTGAGCCGCTTGCCCGTGTCTCCCTTGGGCTTGGCGAGCCGGCCGGCCGGGTTGGTCATCTGGGCCTGGAGCTTCTGCACCTGCTGCATCCGCTCCCGCATCCCCAGGCCGGCCATGCCCTTCATCATCGCGGCCATGCCGTCGAACTGCTTGACCAGGTCGCTCACCTCGTGCGGCTCGACGCCCGCCCCGACGGCGATCCGCCGCCGCCGCGACTGGTCCACGATCCGGGCCGGGTTCCGCCGCTCGTCGGCGGTCATCGAGTCGATGATCCCGAACAGGCGGTTCATGTCCTTCTCGAGGTCGGCGTTGCCGAGCATCTCCTGCATGCCCCCCATGCCGGGAATCATTCCCAGCACCTTGCCCAAGGGCCCGAGCCGCCGGGTCTGGCCGAGCATCGACTTAAAGTCGTCGAGCGTGAACTCGCCCGCCTTGAGCCGCTCCTCCTGGCGGCGCATCTCGTCCTGGTCGAACTTCCGCTGCGCCTCCTCGACGAGCGAGACCACGTCGCCCATGCCGAGGATCCGCCCGGCCATCCGCTCGGGGTGGAAGTCTTCGAGGGCCTCGATCTGCTCGCCGGTGCCGATGAACTTGATCGGCACCCCCGCCACGCTCTTGACCGACAGCGCCGCCCCGCCGCGGGCGTCGCCGTCGAGCTTGGTCATGATGATGCCGTCGAGTTCGAGGGCGTCGTTGAACGCCTTCGCGCTCCTCACGGCATCCTGGCCGGTCATCGCGTCGACCACGAGGTAGGCCTGGTCGGGGCCGACCGTGCGGTCGATCCGGGCGAGCTCCTGCATCAACGCCTCGTCGATCGCCAGCCGTCCGGCGGTGTCGAGGATCACGGCCGCGATGTTTTCCTTGCGGGCCCGGGCCACGCCCGCCTGGCAGACGGCGACCGGATCGGCGGCCGCCCCCGCCGGCAGGTCGGCGGGCGTGTGCACCGGCACGCCGAGCTGCTTGCCGAGCACGACGAGCTGCTCGATGGCGGCGGGCCGCTGAAGGTCGGCGGCCACGAGCAACACGCCCCGGCCGGTCGAGAGGATCTTCTTGGCGAGCTTGGCCGAGGAGGTCGTTTTGCCGGAGCCCTGCAGGCCGCAGAGCATGAGCACCGTCGTGCGGCCGGCCTCCAGGTGGAGCGAGTGATCCACCGGGCCCATCAGCTCGACGAGCTCGCGATGCACGATCCCGACGAGCTGCTGGGCGGGGTCGAGCGACTCGAGCACCTGCTGGCCGACGGCCTCGGCCGCCACCCGCTCCAAGAACTCGTCGGCCACGTCGTAGGCGACGTCGGCCTCCAGGAGCGCCGTCTTGACCTGCTCCAAGCCCTCCCGCATGTTGCCGGCGGTGAGCTTGCCGCGGCCGCGGAGCGAGTTGATGGCCGAGGCGAGCGAGGCGGAGAGCGATTCGAACATGAGAGCCTGGTCCGGATCCGGGACTGAAAAAGAGCCACGGAGTATACCGTCGCTGCGGGACGTCAAACCGCGAGACTCGGGGTCGAGGAGTCGCACGCCGTGCATCGAATATCTGTCAGGTCGCTGATCAGCGTGGTCGTGCTGGCCACGATCGGCTCGCGGCCGGCCGTGGCCGGCGAGACCTCGCTTCCGGCCGCCCACCCGGATGTCACCCGCTGGGAACGGGACGTCGCGGCGCTCGAGGCGCTCGACGGCCGCCAGGCCGATCCGCCCGACGCGATCCTGTTCCTCGGTTCGTCGAGCATCCGGCTCTGGGACTCGATCGCGGCCGACATGGCCCCCTGGCCGGTCGTGCGCCGCGGCTACGGCGGAGCCTGCTACCGCGACCTCTGCCACTTCGCGCCGCGGCTCGTGGCCAAGCACGATCCGCGGGCGATCGTCGTGTTCTCGGCCAACGACCTGGCGCAGCCCGGGCCCCCGGCGGTCGAACACGTGATGGACGACGTGCGGGCGACCCTGGCCGGAATCCGCGGCCGCCATCCGCAGGTGCCGGTGGTGTTCGTGGCGGTCACTCCGACCGCCTCCCGGTGGGCCCTGTGGCCGGAGATCTCCCGGCTCAACGCCGCGCTCGAAGCGTTCGCTGCCGACGAGACGGGGACGTTCTTCGTCGCCACGGCTGCGCGGTTCCTCGACCCGGCCACCGGCCGGCCCATCCCCGGGCTGTTCCAGGACGATCGGCTGCACCTCAGCCGGGCCGGCTATCGGGTGTGGGCCGAGGCCATCACGGCGGCGCTTGCCGAGATTTTGGCCGAGACGGCGACGCCGCCGGCCCGCTGAGCGGGCGGCCGCGCGGCGACCGCCAGACCGCCAGCTGCCGGTTGGCTCCCGCCGGTGACGGGCCGCCCGTTCGGGAGGCGACACACGATGTGCCGCTCAAACCCGACGCGTGGCCGGCGAAGGCGGCGCGTCACCGGAGGGAGCAGGAGCCGCAGGGCGTCGGCCCCCGCGGCCCGGCGTGCGGACCAGGCTCAGCTGAACGTGCCCGGCTCGCCCGCCGGGGCGACGGGCATGCCGGCCGGGTGCGCTGGCATCGCCGCGCCGTCGCAGCACGGCCCCGGGGCCGCGGCCGGCCCGCACGGGTCGCACACCGGCCCGCAGGGCGCCGCCATCGGAGCCTGGCAAGGCTGGGCTTGCTGGCTGCACGGGGAGCGGAACTCCATGAAGGAGGGGCGACGGCAACTGTTGCCGCCACCCATGCAGCTGCTGCAGCCGGGAGCCGCCGCGAGGGCGGCCAGACCGAGCGCCAGACAGACGAAGCGCGACATGACGAACTCTCCAGCGGGCGATAGGCCCGAGCGATGAGCGGGATCCGACCAGTGGTGGCGTCGTCGCCACCACCAAAACCCTAGCTCACGATTCCGCGCCGGGCGGCCGACCGCGAAAAAAAAGTTCGCCGCTCTCGAGTCCCAGGCGGCCCGTGGTGCCGATTCTGCGGACGGCCTGTCCGTTCCGCGCAGCCCGTGAGAACCGTCATCATCGTGTGCTAGGGTTTCGAC
>JBILOA010000263.1:0-3884 GCA_044374735.1 Pirellulales bacterium
TCCGACGGCACGCACGCGATCGGGAAGTTCAAACTCACGGTGATCCAGGAGCCCGCCCCGTCGCCCCCACCGAAGCCCGCGGAGCCACCGAAGCCCGCTGAGCCGCCAAAGCCTGCGGGCGGGTAGGCTGGACGAAGACCTCCCGATCGGCTCGACTCCGGCATTCACGTTTCGCGTTCCTGGGCCAGGCGGCCGCGGCACTCGTTCCCCTCTGTTTGGAGACCTCTTCATGTCCTCGAAAACGTTCGTGGCGTTCGCGTCCCTCACGGTCGTCATCGCGGCCGCCTTCGCTGCGGGGGCGTTCGTCGCTCGCGATGCGGCGCCGCTCGGGCTGCCCCGCGCCGCGGCGATGACGGCGCTGTCCGACGAGTCGTTCGCCGTGTGCACGACGTCGATCGACGGCAACATTGACGGCTTCTTCATCCTCGATTTTCAGACCGGCGACCTGACCGGTGGCGTGCTCAATCAGAACACCGCCAAGTTCACCACCTCCTACCGCTACAACGTGCTCAAGGACCTCGGCTTCAAGCCGGGGCAGGTGAAGGAGCCACGGTTCCTGCTCGTGCCGGGGCGGGCTTCCTTCACGGGCAACCAGGGCAACCGGATGGCCCAGTCGGTGCTCTATGTCAGCGACGTCTCGACCGGCGTGACCGTGGCCTACGGCATCCCTTGGAGCCCGCAGCAGTCGAGTTCGCCCAAGCCCGTGATGGCCGAACTGCTGCCGCTCGACATCGCGCGGCCGCGCGGCGGAGCCGCTGCGCCGTGAGCGGCCCCGCGCCGGCGTCTGCCCCGATCATCGTCAACGGCGCGGCCCGACCGGTGCCCGCCGCCGGATCGCTGGCGGCGGTGCTTGAGGAGGCGGGGCTGGCCGGCCGGCCGGTCGCGGTGGAGGTCGATGGTGAGATCGTGCCCCGCGGCCGCTTCCACGAGCGGATCCTCGTGGGGGGCGAGCGGATCGAGATCGTGACCTTCGTGGGTGGTGGGTGACGTGATGACCGCAGCGATCGAGCGCCCCGATTCCGCCGTCGATCTGCCCCTGGTGGTCGGGGGCGTGCCCTTCGCCAGCCGGCTGGTCGTCGGTACGGGCAAGTATTCCACCTACGCCGAGATGGCCCGCTGCCTGGAGATCTCGGGCACCGACTGCGTGACCGTGGCGGTACGGCGGGAGCGGCTGGTGAACGCGGCCGGCGAGAACATCCTCGACCACCTCGACCCCGTCCGCTACCGGCTCCTGCCCAACACCGCCGGCTGCTACACGGCGGACGACGCCGTCCGCGTGGCGCGACTGGGCCGCGAACTGCTCCGCGACATGGGCAGCGGCACCGCCGACTGGGTCAAGCTCGAGGTGCTCGGCGACCGCCGGACGCTCCTGCCCGATCCCGTCGGCACGCTCGCCGCCACGGCGCAGCTCGTGGCCGACGGCTTCACCGTGCTCGTCTACACGAGCGACGATCCCGTGGTGGCCCGCCGACTGAAGGAGCTCGGCGCCGCGGCGGTGATGCCGGCCGGGAGCCCGATCGGCTCGGGGCAGGGCATCCTCAACGCCAACAACCTGCGGATCTGTCTGGAGTATCTCAAGGACGGCGACCCGGCCTATCCGGTGATCGTCGATGCCGGTGTGGGCACGGCCAGCGACGTGGCGGCCGCGATGGAGCTGGGCGTGGACGGCGTGCTGCTCAACACGGCGATCGCCGCGGCCGCCGATCCCCTGCGGATGGCCGCGGCGATGCGCGACGCCTGCACCGCCGGCCGGCAGGCTTTCCTCGCCGGCCGGATCCCGCGCCGGCTCTACGCCACCGCCTCGAGCCCGGACGAGGGGCGGGTGGGAAGGCCTGGAGCCTGAACCCATGCTGGCCACCCGCATCATTCCCTGCCTCGACGTGGAGCGCGGCCGCGTCGTCAAGGGGACGAAGTTCCTCGACCTCGTCGATGCCGGTGATCCGGTCGAAGTGGCGGCCCGCTACGAGGCCGAGGGGGCCGACGAGCTCGTGTTCCTCGACATCACCGCCAGCCACGAGGGCCGCGCCATCATGCTCGACGTGGTCCGCCGCGTCTCCGAGACGGTCTTCATGCCGTTCACGGTCGGGGGCGGGATCCGCACGCTCGACGACGCCTGCCGGCTCGTTCAGGCGGGCGCGGAAAAAGTCAGCATCAACTCCGCGGCCGTGCGCACCCCCGAACTGGTCACCGCCGTGGCCGACCGGCTCGGCAGCTGCGCGACCGTGGTCAACATCGACCCCAAGCGGGTCGTGCGGGACAGCCGGGAAATCTGGGAGGTGTTCGTCAACGGCGGGCGAATGGCGACGGGTCTCGAGGCCGTGGCCTGGGCCCGGGAAGTCGAGCGGCTCGGCGCCGGGGAGATCGTGCTGACCTGCATGGATCGTGACGGGACGCGCGCGGGCTACGACCTCGAAATCACGGCTGCGGTGAGCCGCGCGGTCGGGATTCCCGTGGTCGCCAGCGGCGGCGCGGGGCGGCCGGAGCACCTCGCCGATGCCGTGGAACTCGGCGGTGCCGACGCGGTGCTGGCCGCTGGAATCTTCCACTTCGGAGAGTGTACGATCCGCGATGTGAAAGAACTCTTCCTGCGGCGGGGTCTCCCGGTGCGGCCGCCGGGTCGCTGATTGGTCCCGCCACCACCGCCCTCCGGCTTCGCCATGTCCACGATCGAGACCCTGACGCCACAGCCCGCCGGCAACGGCGCGGGGGCGCCGGCACGGCTGGAGATCGACCGCCTGTTCGAGGCGCTCGTCAAGTTTCAGGGCAGCGACCTGCACCTGAAGGTGGGCCAGCCCCCGATCGTGCGCGTCAAGGGCGCGCTCCAGCCGCTCAAGGCGCCCCGCATCGACGACGACCAGATGCGGCGCTACTGCCTGCCGATGCTCGACGAGCGGCGACTCAAGATCCTCGAGGCCGACGGTGGCTGCGACTTCGCGCACGTCGCGTCGGTCAACGGTGTCACCTGGCGGTTCCGGGTGAATCTGCTCACCCAGCAGGGCTCGCTTGGCTTGGTCGCCCGCCGGGTGAATAACTCGATCCCGGACTTCGAGGGGCTGCACCTGCCGCCAGCGATCGAACGGCTCTGCCAGTTGGACCAGGGGCTGGTCCTCCTGGCCGGCGTGACCGGCTCCGGCAAGAGCACGACGATCGCGGCGATGCTCAACTACATCAATCGCAACTACCGCAAGCACATCCTCACGCTCGAGGATCCGATCGAGTTCGTGTTCACCGAGGACAAGTGCCTGATCAACCAGCGGGAGATCGGCCAGGACGTCAAGGACTTCGCGATCGGGATGAAGCATGCCGTCCGCGAAGACCCCGACATCATCCTCGTGGGCGAGATGCGGGACGAAGAGACCTTCATGACGGCCATCCATGCCGCTGAGACCGGTCACCTCGTGTTCGGGACGATCCACGCCGCCAGCGCCTCGACCACGATCGGCAGAATCCTCGACCTGTTTCCCGAGGAGATGCACGGCGCCTTGCGGAGCGCGATCGCCAACAACATGAAGGGCATCGTGGGGCAGAAGCTGATCCGGTCCGAAGGGCCGCGGGCCAAGGAACTGGGCCTCAGCCGGGTGCCGGTGGTCGAGATCATGTTCTTCGACGTGATGGTCCGGAAGATGGTCCTCGAGGGGCAGGACTCGCAGTTGCCCGACCACATCAAGAAGTCGTACCGCGACGGAATGCAGGACTTCACGATGAGCCTCAAGAGCCTGATCGACCAGGATCTCGTCGAGCGGAACGACGCGCTCGAGATCGCCCCGAACCGCGAGGCCCTGATGATGGCCCTCAAGGGGATCGGAGTCTCTTGATGGGGCCGCGGCAGCGAAGCCTGGAGGCGGCGTGCCTCGCGATCGTGACCAGTCTCGCCTCGTCGGCTG
>JBILOA010000264.1:0-3873 GCA_044374735.1 Pirellulales bacterium
CGTGGCGGAAAGCCATATTCCATGGCGTTGTTTCGGATGGTCCGGGCTCACCCGTGCCATCTCGCCGGACGCTCGTTCCGGGCATCCTGCCCTCCTCTCGCTCGATGCTGACCTCGCTTCGCCATCCAGGCTTCGCTCGGTCAGCAACGCCGCTCGACTGGCACGGGCGAGCCCTCCCCGCTCCCATCTACCCTGCAGCCGATCGGGGAAAACGCCCTATAATCCCACCCGGTGAGTCAAACCCGGCAGCAGGCCCCATTCGGCCAGCGAGGCTCTCATGGCGACGTTTCCACGCGGGATCGGACGGGCCTTGATCCAGGCGGTCGTCGCGCTGCTGGCGGTGCTGCCGACCGCATGGGGGGCTGACGATCCGCCCCGCAAGCTCTTCGCCCGCTTCTGCGGCGAATGCCATTTCGACGGGGCTGACGAGGGAAGCGTGGCGATCGACAAGCTGCTGCCGGCCACCGGCCCGGGCCGGTCGGTGAAGCCCGCGGCGGCCGAGCATGCGGCGTGGGTGAACCTGTGGCGCAACCTCCGGGCCGAGACGATGCCCCCGGCCGACGAGCCGCAGCCCTCGGCCGCGGAACGGCGGGAACTGCTGGAGTTCGTCTCACGGGACGTGCTAGGCGTCGATCCAAACCGGCCTGATCCGGGCCACGTCGTGCTCCGGAGGCTCAACCGGATCGAATACTCGAACACCGTCCGCGATCTCACCGGCATCGATGAGAACCTGCGGGACGACCTGCCGGCCGACGACACCGGCTACGGCTTCGACACGATCGGCGAGGTGCTCTCGGTTTCACCGCTGTTGATGGAGAAGTATTTGGAACTGGCGGCCCGGGTCGGCGACCGCGTGGTCGCCGAGGCCGCGGGACGCAAGGGGAACGAGTATCCGGGGCGCCTGCGGCGGCTGTTTCCGTCAGGACCGCAGCCGGAGGATCCCGCGGCGCGGCCCGAACACCTGCGACGCACCGTTCGACGGCTCGCCGAGCGGGCCTTTCGTCGACCGGTCGACGAGTCAACGGTCAAGCGACTCGTGAGCGTGGCCGAACAGGCGATTGCCGAGCCTGGCGGCACGTTCGAGGGCGGGATCGGTGCGGCCGTGACGGCGGTGCTGGCCGCGCCGCGGTTTTTGTTTCGCGTCGAGGACACGGCAGATGGCTCCGCGCCACCAGGCGAGCCACGGCCGATCGACGAGTTCGCGCTCGCTTCCCGGCTTTCGTACTTCCTCTGGAGCACGATGCCCGACGACGACCTGTTCGAACTCGCCGCCAAGGGCCGGCTCCGCGCAGAACTGCCCGGCCAGGTGGAGCGGATGCTTCGCGACCGCCGCAGCGACGCCTTCATCCGCAACTTCGTGGGGCAGTGGCTGCAGACCCGCGACGTGGAGGCGCTGCCCTTCGACGTCCGGCGGGTGCTGGGGGTCAAGGAACGCGAAGCAGGCGAGCGCATCTTCAGCGACGAGGTGCGCCGCGCGATGCGGGAGGAGACGGAGCTGCTCTTCGGCCATATCCTCCGCGCGGGACTCCCGGCCACCGAGTTGCTGGTGGGCCGCAGCACATTTCTCAACGAGCCGCTCGCCCGCTTCTACGGCGTGCCCGACGTGAAGGGCAAGGAAATGCGGCTGGTGTCGCTCGGTGAGGACGTGCCGCGGGGCGGCCTGCTCACCCATGGCAGCATGCTCGTGGTGACGAGCAATCCCACCCGCACCTCGCCAGTGAAGCGGGGACTGTTCATCCTCGACAACCTGCTCGGCACGCCCGCGCCCCCCGCGCCGGCCGGGGTGCCGCCGCTCGACGAAGCCGCGGCCACCCTTCCCAAGGAGGCCACGATGCGGCAACTGATGGAGTTGCACCGTCGCGACGCGCTGTGTGCGTCGTGCCACGCCCGGATGGATCCGCTGGGGCTGGCCTTGGAGCGATACAACGCCGTCGGGCAATGGCGGGCCGACGAGGCCGCCGGGACGCTCGACACCTCGGGCCGGCTGATCACGGGCGAGCGGTTCGCCGACGTCCGGGAGTTGTCGGCGGTGATCGCCGGGCCCCGGCGGCGGGATTTCCACCGCTGTTTGGCCGAAAAACTGCTGACCTACGCCCTGGGCCGGGGTTTGGAGTATTTCGACGGCCCGGCGGTCGATAGTATTCTGGAGAAGGTGGAGCAGGACGGCCGGCTCGACGCGTTCGTACAGGGCGTGGTGGCGAGCGTCCCGTTCCAGATGCGTGGCGGCCCGGCCAGAGAGTCTCCCGCCACACCCGCCTCCCAACCGGCCACAAAGGGCAAGCCATGAGCCGTCCCCACTCGGGTGTCGCCGCGGCCTCCGTCACCCGGCGAGCCGTGCTCCGCGGCCTCGGCGCCTCGGTCACGCTGCCGTTCCTGGAGTCGTTCCGCCGATCGGGTCAGGCCTGGGCCGCCGCCGCCGCCACCGTGCCCACGCGGATGGCCTTCCTTTACATCCCCAACGGCGTCCACGTGCCTCGCTGGAGGCCCCAGGGCGAGGGCCGCGACTTTTCCTTTGGGCCCACGCTCGAGCCGCTGGCGCCGTTCAAGGATTCGGTGCAACTGATCACGGGGCTCGCGCACCGCAACGGCACTGCCGGCGCGGATGGGGCCGGAGATCATGCCCGCGCGTCGGCGACCTTTCTGACCGGGGCGCGGCCGCGGAAGACCGCCGGCGCCGACATCAAAGTCGGGATTTCCGTCGATCAGGTGGCGGCCAACGCCATCGGCCGCCAGACCCGCTTCCCCTCGCTCGAGCTTTCTTGTGACGCGGCCCGCAAGAGCGGTGGCTGCGATTCGGGCTATGCCTGCGCCTACCAGTTCAACATCGCCTGGCGAAGCGAGCAACAGCCGGTCTCGCCCGAGTCGAACCCGCGGCTCGTGTTCGAGCGGCTGTTCGGCACGGGGTCGGGCGCCGAGCGGGCGGCCAGCCTCGCGGCCCGCCAGCATCGGCAGCGATCGATCCTCGACTTCGTGGCGGCCGAGGCGAAAGACATGCATCGTGGGTTGGCGGCCGCCGACCGCCGCAAACTCGACGAATATCTCACGGGCCTGCGCGAGATCGAGCATCGGATAGCCCAGTTCGACCGCGAGCCGCCGAAGGTGCCCGACCGCGATCTGCCCGCGGGGCCGCCGACGGCCTATTCCGAACACCTCCGGTTGCTGGCCGACGTGCTCGTGCTCGCGTTCCAGACCGACTCGACGCGGATCGGCACCTTCATGTTCGCCCACGACGGCAGCAATCGCTCGTTTCCCGAGGTGGGCGTCGGCGACGGCCACCACAGCCTCTCCCACCACCAAGGCAAGGAAGACGCGCTCGAGAAGATCGCCAAGATCGACCGCTTCCACGCGGAGCAGTTCGCCTACTTCCTGGGGAAGATGCAGGAGGTCAAGGAGGCCGACGGCAGGAGCCTGCTCGATCACTCGATGGTGGTCTACGCCAGCGGCCTCTCCGACGGCAACCGCCACAACCACGACGACCTGCCGGTGATCCTCGCGGGCGGGGCAGGGGGGAGGCTGGCCGCCGGCCGGCATGTGAAGCTGCCGGGCGAGCAGCCGATGACGAACCTCTACCTCACGATGCTCGACCTCGTCGGGGCGCAGGAGCAGGCGTTCGGCGACTCGACCGGGCCCCTCGACGCCGTCCGGGCCTGATCGCCCGAGGGAGCGAGCGGGCGCGGCGAGGAATCCGGTCATGAGCGAGGCGACACGCAGTCAACGGCGGGTGGCGGTCGTGATCGAAGCCTCCAACGCCTACGCGCGGGGGCTGCTCGCCGGCATTCATGCCCACCTCCGCGAGCACGAGCCGTGGACGGTCTTCCTGCCGGAGCATGGGCGGGGCCGGCCGCCGCTCGAGGCACTGACCCGCTGGCATGG
>JBILOA010000265.1:0-3865 GCA_044374735.1 Pirellulales bacterium
AGCCGGCCCGCCGCCGCAGGCGACCGCCATCGTGCTGGTGGCAGGAAACGTCTGGGACGGCCGCGCCGACGCGGCCCTGGGCCCGATGGAGATCCTCGTTCAGGACGGGCGGATCGCCGCCATGGCCCGCTCGGTCGCGCGTCCCGCCGGGGCCCGGGTCGTCGATCTCTCCAAGCACACCGTGACCCCCGGATTCATCGACTGCCACGTCCACGTCACGATGCGACCGGAGGACGAGGGGGCGATCTGGGCGCTCTCCCCCGCCGACAAGGCCGTGCTGGGCGTGCAGGCCCTGAGGGTGCTGCTCGACCGCGGCTTCACGACCGTTCGCGACCTCTGCGACATGGACTTCAGCGGCTACACCACGATCGCGCTCCAGCGGGCTGTCGAGAAGGGCTTGATCGCCGGCCCGCGCATGATCGTGGCGGCTCACCTCGTCTCCACGAGCGGCGGTCACGGCGACGCCCGACCGCTGGTGGCGGCTCAAACGCCCGTCATCCAAAACAATCTGGCCGACGGCGTGGACGAGATTCGCCGGGTCGTGCGCACCGAGGTGAGCCGGGGCTCGCAATGGATCAAGTTTGGGGCCACCGGGGGATTCGCCAGCCCGGCGGATGATCCGGCGCAGGTGCCGTACAGCCAGGCCGAGATCGACGCCTTGGTCTCGACGGCCCGCGATCTCGGCATTCCCTGCACGCCCCACGCGTACGGCGACGAGGGCATTCGTCGTTCCGTCATGGCGGGCGTCCGCAGCGTCGAACACGGCAGCATGGCCTCGCTCGAGACCTTGAAGCTGATGGAGGCTCGCGGCGTGTATCTGGTGCCCACGCAGATCGCCGTCGTGCGATTTGCACGGCTGATCGACGACGATGCCTTCTGGAAGGCGGTCAACGAGCCGCCGCATGTGCGGGCGAAGTATCGCAGGCATGCGAAGGCCATCCTCGAGAGCGCCCGCAACCTCTCCACCTGCGGCGTGAAGGTGGCCCTCGGGAGCGACTTCGGCACGTTCCCGCTGGAAGAGAACAACGCCACCGAGTTCGCCGAGCTCGTGACCAACGGGCTGTCGATCCCCCGCGCCCTCCGGGCCGGAACGAGCGTGGCCGCCGAGCTGCTGATGCGGGACGACGTCGGGGTTCTCGCGGTCGGCAAGACAGCCGACATCGTCGCCATGCCGGGCGACCCCTTCCAGGACATCACCGTCACCGAACGGGTCGATTTCGTGATGAAGGGCGGCGTCATCGCGAAGGGCGACCGGTGAACCCCTGAAGAGGGACGAGCTATACTCGAAAACCGACAACGCTCGCCTCTCGTCTCCCGCGCCCGAGTCGCCCTGTGCCCCCTGCCCGCAACGCCCGTCGCACCGGCCCCCGCCGGGTCGCGCTCGTGATGAACCTGGAACACGCCCTCAAGCGTCACCAGGAGGTGTTTGCGGGGGCCTACCGCTACGCCCTGCAGCGGGGCTGGCAGATCGACCCGATGCCCTTCAGCAACCAGATCTATTCGGCTGGCCGCGAGCACGTGCACTACGACGGCATCGTCGCCCGCGCCGACGCGAAGCTCGCCTCCTTCGCCAAGACGCACAAGATTCCAGTCGTCAATGTTTGGTACAGCTCCCCGGCCCGCCATCTGCCGCTGGTTCATGCCGACCATAGTCGCGTCGGCGCTCTGGCGGCCGACCACCTTCGGGCCCGAGGTTTCCGTCGGTTTGCCTATGTCGGCTACGGCCGGATTCGGGCATCCGCCGACAGCGAACGGGGGTTTCGCGAGGCGTTGGGCGAGGTCGTCAGCTATGACCGGTTCGCCACCAGCCTCAACTTCACCCATTCACCGGCCGAGTTCACGAAGTTCGAGCGGTCGCTCGCGGTCTGGCTCGACTCGCTGCGGCGGCCCGTGGGCGTGTTCGTGGCCGACGACGGCCTCGCCCGGCACCTGATCAACGCGGCGACGATCCGCGGCATCGACGTGCCCGGGGAGCTCGCCGTCGTGGGCAACTTCAACGACGAGCCCTTCTGCCTGCTGGCCGAGCCCACGCTCACGAGCATCGAGTATGGGTTCGACCGGCTCGGCTATCGGGCCGCCCGGCTGCTCGACGATCTGATGAACGGCGAGCCGGCCCCGGCGATGCCGATCGTCCTTCCGCCGCGGGAACTGATCCCGCGCGACTCGACCGACGTCTTCGCCAGCGACGACGAGATGGTGGCCAAGGCCCTCCGCTACATCGCCGACAACTGCCACAAGCCGATCAACGTCACCGACGTCGTCCAGAAGCTGAGGGTCTGCGGCCGGACCCTGGCTCGGCGGTTCCAGAAGGCCCGCGGCTGCCGCCCGATCGACGAGCTCACGCGGATGCGGATCACCCGGGCCAAGCGGCTCCTGCAGGAGAGCGACGCCTCGATCCGCGACGTGGCCGAGCAATGTGGCTTCGCCACCGGCAGCCAGTTCATCCTCGCCTTCCGACGGGTCGAGAAGATGACCCCCGGCGAGTATCGCGAGCGGGCCTGACGGGGTCGCGGCCTGAAATGACTCCAGGCGACGACCGAAGCCGGGCCTGAGCGGGCCGAGCGGCTCGCGTTACCCGGGCCGCGATCGCAGGCGAGCCTGTCGCTTTTGCGGCACGGTATGTCGCATAAAAAACGAACTCGAACGTTGACGGCCGCAGGTTGCTTCATGCATACTTTTCCGTAATGGGCGGGGTGTCTGAACCTCTCGGCTTCCAGATAAGTCGTGGCTCATCGCCGGGGAACGATTGTCATGCGAGCGTGGGAAAGCGCGTTCCGACACTCCAGCCCCCCCCCCTTCGCCAGCCTGTTTGGCCGAATCGCCGCACGCCATGCCGTCCGGCTTTTCCCGTGCCTCGCCCTGGCAGCCGGCTTCCTCGAGTCGTGGAGCCCGCCCGCCCTCGGGCAATCGACGTCCTACTGGGATTCCAACGGCACGACCACTGGCGCTGGTGCCGCGCCGACTGGCACTTGGGGCGTCGACAACTTCTGGAACAGCGACCCGACCGGCGGCGGAAACGGTACGTTCCAGATAGGCACGCTCATCACGAGCGACGTCTTCTTCTCCGCCGGCAGCGATGCGGTTGATCCCTACACCGTCGGCCTGAACTCTGCGACACAGAGCGCCCGGCTGGTGACCTTCAAGGACGGCACGGCCACTCTCAACAACGGGACCCTCAGCCTGGGCAACCTTGGCGGCATTACCGTGACCACTGGCACCGTGACCGGAGCCACCATCAACTCCAACCTGACCGTGTCCGGAAGTCAGAGCTTCAACGTCGCGGCAAGTAGGATGCTCACGCTGAACACCGGCACCTTCACCCGCAATGCCGGGGCGACGCTCAATGTGGCGAGCACCGGCACCGTCACCACCACAATGACGGGCTTGGACTCGGCCTCGTTGGTGAACGGCATCATCGGGCCCTGGGCGAGCTACGGCTCGGGTGCTTCGACCCGCTACGCCACGATCGACGGAAGCAATACCATCCTCGGACTCACCGGCACGGCCGCGGCCACGGCGGCCAATGTCACCAGCGTCGCGGGCACCTTCAACTACGATATGGCTGGGGGGAATGCCGTTTTTGGCACGAACGCGAACATCAATACGCTGCGCTACACTGGCGGCGGTGCCACGATCACGGGGAACCTGACCACCCGCGGCATCATGAACGTCGGCGGTGGCGCGCTGACCTTATCAGGCACAGTGAACGGTGGCGGGGAACTGGTGGTGAATACCGCGAACGGTAACGTCCAGTTCAACGCCGTTCTGACTTCTGGAACCACTTCCTTAGTAAAAGATGGCCCGGGGCGATTGACGACAACCAATGCGGCCACGACGTTCACGGGGCCAGTGACCGTGAATGGCG
>JBILOA010000013.1:0-12531 GCA_044374735.1 Pirellulales bacterium
GACTGCTCCTTTGCAAATGAGCCCCGTCGCGGGGCGACCTGACGAATCCACTCGAATCCACGTTGGTCCGCCGACCACACGGCCGGAACCGGACCTTTGTTCCCGAATCCTGAACCTGCGAAGGGGCACGCGGCCTGGAGGCCGCCCCCGCCCCTAGACGAACTGGTACGACCCCTTGCGCTCGGCGACCCGGCGGGCCTCCGCGAACAGGGACATGAGCGCGTCGCCGCCGGAAACGCCGGGCAGATACACCCAGGCACCGAGCTGGCGGGCCCACAACTCCTCGTCCACGCTGTCGCCCGAACCGCACACCACCACGAGCGTGCCGGGGCGACCCGCGAACTCCTCGGCGATCTCCACCGTGTCGTTGACTCGCTCACCGAGCGGGCGGGCGATATCGGCGATCACGAGGTGGAAGTCGCCCTCCACGACAGACCGCAGTTCCGCGGCATCGGCGGGTGCTTCGCACGCCGACCAGCCGCTGAGGTCTGCCATCGTGTCGAGACGGTGCCGCAGCCCCTCGTCTCCGGACACGACCAAACACTTCATCAGTCCGGGCATCCGACTGGACCGGGTCGCCGGCGCCTGTCCGGCGAGCGACCGCACTTCCTCGGACGTGATTCCCACGGCCACGACCATCATTGGGTCATCTCCTTTCCGGCGGACGAGCCGCCGACTCTCGCGCCGCGAACACTCGCGACGAAATGAGGAAATGCACACGCCGTGCCAAACGCGGCGGACGGTTCGCGATCACCGCATGCGCTGCAGAAAAACTGCGGCAGATGACCTGGCGAGCCCGTTCGAGCCGGCCATGAGCCGCCGACGGTCACCTCACCGAGATGCGTGGCCACCCGGGGCAATCCCCGCCCGCCGCGCGGCGAAAACCGCTGTTTTTCCAGTCTTTTCCCGCACCTCACCAGGCCGGTGAGGCGATCACCTGGGCGGTGAGCCCGACGGCACGCTGCGGCTGGGCGCTCGGCTGGGCCGATATACTTTTGGCTTCGGGCGCGGCGCCGACGGGGCGTGTCGCCGGGACTTGGCCGATCCGCCCGTACTCGCCGGCACGCACCGTGACCCGCTTTCCGCTCATCCGTCCCGACGTGCCGCCGCTGGCCGACTGGACGCCGATCCTCGAAGAGGCCTATCGGGAGCGCCGCTTCACCAACTTCGGCCCGCTTTCGCGGCGGCTCGAACTGCTGCTGTGCGAGACCTGGGGCGGCCCCGAGACCGTGTGCATATCGACCTCGAGCGGCACGGCCGCGTTGGCGGCTCCCCTGATCGCCCGGGGTGTGTCGGGCCGCGTGATCCTGCCGGCCTTCACCTTCCCGGCCACGCTCTCCGCCATCCGCATGGCCGGCGCCGAGCCGCTTCTCGTCGACGTGAATCCGCGCGACTGGCGGCTCGACGTCGACACACTCCGCCGCGCGTTCGACGCGACGGCGGCTCGATCCGCCATCGTCCTCTGCCCGTTCGGCCTCCGGAGCGACTTCGGATCGCATGCCCGGCTCGTGGCGGACCGCGGCGGAACCCTCGTGGTGGACAATGCGGCGGGCCTCGGCGTGGCCGGGAGGCCCGTGCAGGTTTCGCCCCACGCCTTCGAGGCCTGCTCGCTCCACGCCACGAAACCATTCGCGGTCGGCGAGGGAGGCCTCGTCTTCGCCCATCGCTCCCAGGAGGAAGACCTCCGCCGGGCACTCAACTTCGGCCTGCGGCCGGGGTCGCCCACCGACCTCCGTGGCTGGGGCATCAATGGCAAGCTGTCGGAACTGCACGCCGCCGTGGGGCTGGCCGCCGCCTGTGGCTTCGAGGAACGGCTGGCACGAAGGCGGGCGCTGGTCGCCGGCTATTCCGCCGCTGTCAGCGGGCGGGAGGGCGTGGAGACCTGCACCGACGTGGATGCCGGGGCGTGGCAGTTTTTCCCCGTCCTCCTGCCCGACGCGGAGGCGGCCGAGCGGTTCGTGGCCGAGGCGGCGGCCCGCGGCATGGAGACCCGCCGCTATTACGCGCCCGCCCTGTCGACGCTGCCCGAGGTGGACCGGCTCGGCCCCTGCCCGGTCGCGGAGGATCTGTCGGCCCGGATGTGCTGCGTGCCCGTCTATTCACAGGCGACCGATACCGAGGCCCGCGAGATGGTCGCGGTGTTCGGGGCCGCGATCGCGGCGGCCCTCGCGCCCAAGGCCCCCGCGACCGCGAGGCCTGCATGACGCCCGTCGCGCCGCCGGCTCCGGCCGGCTTCGACGACCTGTTCGCCCGGTTCCTCGCGACCACCCTCGACCTGGCGGCCGCCCCGCCGATGCCGACGGGCACCCCCCACGAAGCCTGGCCGGCGAACACGGCCCGGCTGGTGGCCTCGGCGGGGGCCGGCCACTGGCGGCGCCGCCGCGACCGGGAAGGGAGGCTGCGCGAGGCGCTCGCGACGATCGCCCCGGAGGTGAGCGCCACGACGCTCGCCTCGTTCGCCGCCGCCCGGATCGCGATCGCCCCGGTCCCCGACCTTCGCGAATTCGACGCCGCCGACCTCTGCTACGTGAAGATCAACCACGGCTTCTGGGAACAGCTCTACGCGCTGTTCGGCGAGCGCGAAGCCGCCCGGATGCGGATCGTCGACCCGCGCCGCTTTCATGCCCGCTACGTGGCCTCGGCGTTCGCCGACGCCCTGGCGGCCGCCACCGCGGCCATCGCGCGACCGGACAGCCCGCGGCTTGGCTTCGACGGCGTGCTGCTGGGAGCGAGCCTCGACAATGGGACCCTCGACCACGATGCCGTGCTGGCGGGCTTCCCCCACCTCGACGCCGCGGGGCAGCGAATCGCCCTGGGAGCGGCGATCGGCCTCACCGCCTGGTGGGAGTCGCTCTTTCCCGGACTGCGGCCGGCGTTCTGCGACGGCAGCTTTCCCAAGCGGGGCCTCGCGACGGGCCGGCTCCGGCAGACGCTCGCCTGGGCCGCCGACCGCTCCGACCGGATCGTGTTCGTGGTGCCGCCCCACCTCGCCCGGATCCGTCTGGCCGACACGCCCCTTCCCCAGGAGTCGGTGTTGGTGCCCGCCAAGTCGGCGCATGAATCGTGGATCGACTGCCTGCACGCGACCGCCGGCCACGTGCTCGCGCGGCTGGCCACCGACCGGCGGGTGCTCGTGATCACGCAGTCGGCCGTGTTTTCGGCCCTGCTCGGCTTCTTTTTGGCCGACGCACGCCGACGACTGCCGCTGCCCGATACATGCCTGCGCTACTTCGACCTCGGCCAGGCGCTCGACGTGGCCGCCCCCGACACCGGCGGGCGGTGGGTGCGCCGCAACCAGGCGGGCGACGAGTCCCTGTTTCACCTGGCCGACGCCTGATCCCCGCCATGCCAAACCACGCTTCCCCGTCCGCCGCCCCACGCCTCGGGCTCCGTTGCAGCCGCGAGTGACCCAGCCCCGCCGCCGGGAGCGACACCCATGCCATCTCCGCCCCTCTCACTGATCGTCGTCTTTCACGCCATGGCCCGGGAGGCGCCGCGCACCCTGTTCACACTCTCCGCCGCCTACCAGCGGGGCGTGACGCCGGCCGACTACGAGGTGATCGCGGTCGACGCCGGCTCGGCCAGCCCGCTCTCCGCCGACCTCGTCTCCCGCCAGGGGCCCAACTTCCGCCTGCTGCGCACGCCACCCGCGCCGTCGCCCGCGGCCGCGGTAAACCTCGCGGCCCGTGCCGCCACCGGCCAGGCCATCGCCCTTTGCATCGACGGCGCCCGGATGCTGTCGCCCGGAATCGTGGCCGGGATGCTCAGCGGCTTGCGGATGTTCGCCGACCCCGTCGTGGCCACCCTGGCCTGGCACCTCGGCCCCAAGGGCCAGAACGAGTCGATCCTCGAGGGCTACGACCAGGACGTGGAGGATCGGTTGCTCGCCACGGTGGACTGGCGGACCGACGGCTACGAACTCTTCCGCGTGGCGGCGCTCGCGGCGTCGTCGGCCGGCGGCTGGTTCGCTCCGCTCAACGAGAGCAACTGCCTGGCCGTGCCGCGGTCGGCCTGGGAGGAGTTGGGTGGGCTCGACGAGCGGTTTCTGTCGCCCGGGGGCGGCCTCGTCAATCTCGACTTCTATCGCCGGGCTTGCGACCGGGCATCGGAACTGCTGATCCTCCTTGGCGAGGGGACGTTCCACCAGGTTCACGGCGGCGTGGCCACCAACGTGCCGCCGGAGCGGCACCCATGGCGGGCGTTTCACGACGAGTATCTGGCGATCCGTGGCGCGGCCTTCGCAGCCCCGGTCCGCGAGGCCGTCTACGTGGGCCGGTGCACCTCCCAGTCGCTGCCCTTCCTTGCCAGGAGCGTGGCCTCTGCCAGGAGCGTGGCCTCCGCCAGCAGCGTGGCTTCCGCCAGGGCGGCGCCGCCCCCCGCCTCATGAGGCCGGCGAATACTCGACCGACATCGGCGTGCCCGCCCGGCGGGCGATCGTCGCCAGCTCGGCCAGCGTCTCGTATTCGGGGGCGAGCACGCGGGTGAGGTTCGCCAGCCCGAGCGGGGAAAGCGGCTCGGTGACGGAACCGGCGTGGGCGTTGCGTCGCGCCACCGGCGTGAACCCGAACAGCCGCTCGATGTCGGCCGCGAACCGCTCCATCGCCACGACCCCCAGCAGTTGCCCCGGCTCGATCCTGCGGAGCAGGCCGTCGAGATACCAAGCAAAACCCTGGGGCACGTGGCCGATCACCTGCATCATCGTGACCGGGGGCGAGACGTCGTAGCCGAGCTTCGGCACGAGCGCCTCGGCGAAGCTGCCGACGTCGGCGAAGCAGGCCAGGAGCGACCGCTCGGCCTCGTGCCGCAGCCGCCCGACGGGATCCTCCGGTGCGGCCAGACTGCCCTCGGCGATCAGGTGCCGCCGCCAGTTGAAGGCCGACACGAACCGGGCAACGGGGTCGCGAACCAGAACCACGTAGCGACGGTCGGCCCCATACGTGGGCCGCCGCATGTGCACGTGGTCGAAGCGGAAACCGCGGCCGCGGAGTTCCGTGGCGGCGGACGTGCCACCACATTTGCCCACGTGCACGAGGTCGAAGGGAAGGTCGGGGGTGATCAACCGTCGTCGCTTTCCAGCAGGCCAAGGTTCACCGCTCGCGACGGGCCACAAACGGCGGCCCATCGACCGAAAAGTCTAATCGATCGGAGTGATTGCCGGGCCGCGTGCCGCGGTCGTACGATGCGGAGGCATGACGCCTTCCGACCTGATCGTTGCCCGCCGCCCCTGGCTGCGCGACTTGCCTCTCCAGGCGGGCCAGACGCGGGCGCGGACCACCGCAGACGACGCGATCCTCGACCGCCTCGTGCAGGCCTACCGGAAGGCGTCGGCGGCCGAGAGCGACCGGGGCGTGGTGCGCGACGGGCCGTGGAGCCGGATCCGCAGCCAGCACATGGGGGAGTTCATCGCGCTGCTCACGGCCGGGCGCCGCGCGCCGCTGGTCGAGTATCTCCGGGAGTTGCCCGGGCGACCGGCCGGCCACGGCTTCTTCCAGGGCCGGCTCACGCTGGATGAGATCGCGCGGGATCGAGAACAGGAACGAAACCGGCTCGTCTGGACCATGGACGCCGTCTGCGGGCTCGCGGAGTCGCTCGGCCTGCTGGGAGTCGTCTGTCCGGAAGCCCCGCCGACGATCCCGGTGGCCCCGCCCACCGTCGCCGAGCTCGTCGCCCGGATCGAGCAGGCAACCGGCCTGGTGGTCACGGTTCCCGAGGTGTTCGCGGGGCTGCATGGCGTCGCGGTCGGCGACCGCGTGGTTCACGTCCGCTCCGCCTGCGCCGTCTACGCCGCCCTGAAGATCCGCGACTGGTTGGCAGACCGGGAGGGCCGGACGCTCGCCGACTGTCGGATCTGCGAAATCGGCCCGGGCGTCGGGCTCGTGCCGGCAGCCCTCGCCGGGCTCGGGGCCAGGGAGATGCTGCTCGTCGACCTGCCGGAGCTCAACGCGATCCAGGCCTACTTTCTCGCGCAGGCGCTGCCGGGGCACGCCCTCTCGCTGTTCGGCGAGCCGCCCGCCACGGACGGACCGACGGTGAGGATCGTTCCCGACTTCGAGTTTCTCGCCGGCGACGTGCCCCGCTGCGACCTGATCTTCAATCAGGACTCGCTGCCGGAGATCGATCTCCACGGCGTGCGTCGCTACCTCGACCGGATCGCCCGGACGACGACGTACTTCCTCTCCATCAACCAGGAGACGCGGGTGCCCGTGGGCACGCCGCTGGACGGTGGCTTCCTGCCAAGCATGGTGCGGCCGCCGCATCCCCTGCGACGCCTGGAGCGAATGCCGTCGTGGTGCCGGGCTGGCTATCTCGAGGAGATCTTCGTCAGCGCGGATCAGCGGCCGGATTGAGCCGCGGCGCGTTGGCGAGGGCGGCCATCGCCTGCGCCGGCAGGCCGCCCAGGAGCAGCGGTTCGCCCGTGGGCGGAATGAACTCTCGGCCGCGGAGCGCCAGATATTCGTCGGCCATCGGCTGCACGGGCCGCCGTGCCCGCGGCGTGTTCGTGGCGACGCCGCCGTGAAACTGGTGAAACGTCGCCTCGCCGAAGAGCAGGATCGGCGGGCCGAGCGCCGCGCAGGCCCGGGCGTAGAAGTCGGGGTTCACGAGGCCGCCCCCGGGCGACTCGAACTGCTCGTCGTAGCCGCCGAGCCGATCCCACGCGGCCCGGCCGAGTGCCAGGCAGTTGCTCTCGCCGATCGGCCCGAGCCATCCCGCCACGCTCGACTGCGCCAGGCAGCCGATGCGGAACAGCTCGTAGCCGTCGCGCCGCCAGTCCACTGTCGCGAGCAGCCGGTCCTCGACGGCCTGGTCATAGCCCTCGAGCATCGATTCGTTCTGGACCTTCGGGCCGAGGTGCCAGGACAGCGTGGCGACGAGCGGGTCTCGATGGCCCCGCAGGGCCGCCAGCGCGAAGCAGACGATTCCGGGCGTGAGCATCCGCGCGCCGTCGATGCAGACCATCACCGCCTCGGCCCGCGATGTCCGCACCGCCGCGTTGATCGCGGCGGCCGGTGACCGGGCCCGTGGGCTCCGTAGCAGCCGGAAGGTCGGCCCGTGCGACCGCACCAGCGCCTCGTCGAGCGGCGGCTCCGAGCCCACGTCCACGGCGATCACCTCGTATGCGTCCGCCGCCACGCCCCGCTGGTAGCCCGGGGCGAGCGTGGCGAGCGTGCGGGCCGCTTCTCGCGCCATGTCGTGGAAGGCGACGACGATCGACAGGTGGGGTACGGCCATGGGCCTTCCAGGGCGGGTAACGGGCGGGTGACGAAGATCGAGGGACGTTATCATACGATGGCGTTCCGCGCCGGAACCGCTGGGACGCGGCGGGCGGACCGCCGGGTCAATCGACCCGACGCTCCACGAGGCTCGGCCCGCCGCCAGCACCTCAGCCGTGTCAACCACCAGCGGTCCATCGCTCTCCGGGCGCGCCCTGTTCCTCTCGGGCGTGCCCACGTCGATCGGCCATGTCTATCGCGTCGAGCATGTCGCGGCGGCGCTCGCCGGGCACGGCTGGCAGACGTCCTGGCTCCCGGTCGACGATCCGCGGGCCTCGACCGCCGTGGAGGGGGCCGATGTCGTGACGGCGTTCCGCGCCCCGTGGAGCGAACCGCTGGCGGCCGCAGCCAGCCGCTGCCGCGACCGCGGTATCCCCTTTGTCTACGACGTCGACGACCTCGTCTTCGACCCCGGGGTGATGGCGTCCGGCCGGGTGGCCGTGCTGGCCGAGATGGCTCCGGAAGACCAGCGTCGCTTCGAGGCGTCGGCCGCGCGGCACCGTGAGACGCTGGCCCGGGCCGATGCGGCCGTGCTCACGACCGGACCGTTGGCCGCCGCGGCGGCCATCCACTGCAGGCGAACCTTCGTGGTGCCCAACGCGCTCGATCCCCGGATGGAGGCTGCAGCGGCTGCGGCCCGGGCCAGCGTCTCCAAGCCTTCGGCGGCGGACGGTCGCCCGCGGCTCGTGTTCGCCAGCGGCACTCCCTCCCACGCCCGCGATTTCACCGTCGCCGCGGAAGCGGTCGCCCGCTTGTTCGCCCGCCGGCCGGAGCCGTTGCTGGTCGTCGTGGGCCACCTCGACATCGGCCGTTATCCCTGCCTAGCGCCCTTCGCCGACCGGATCGAGCACCGACCGATCGTGCCGCTGCTCGCGCTGTTCGCGGAAGTGGCCCGTGGCGACGTGAATCTGGCCCCGCTCGAACTGGGCAATCCCTTCTGCGACGCCAAGAGCGGCATCCGTTGCCTGGCGGCCTCGATCGTGGAGGTGCCCAGCGTGGCCTCGCCGACCCCGCCGCAGCGCGAGGCGGTCGCGGACGGCCAGGCCGGGCTCGTCGCCGGCGACGTCGCCGAGTGGGACCGAGCGCTCGAGCACCTGGTCGCCGACGCCGCCGGCCGCCAGCGGCTGGGCCGCGAGGCGCGGGCCCACGCCGAGGCCCGCTGGGGTTTCGCCGCCTGGGCGCCGCACGTCGCCCGGGTGTTCACGGAAATCGTGTCGGGAGCCGTCTGAGATGACATTGCGATCCGCGCGGATCATATTCTGCGGCCACTAGATGCCCGTGTTTTGGGAAAGCGTGTTCTCGGCCGTCCCCGCCCCATGAACCGCGGCGGCAATTGGAGGATCGAACGATGGACGAGTTCGTCGAGCCACTCGGCATGCGGCTGTTGATCCGCAAGGACGAAAACCGTCACACCACGCGGGGCGGGATCGTGCTGCCCGACAAGGCGGAGATCCCCACGATCAGCGGCCGCGTCGTGGAGGTGAGCCTGCAGGTGGAACGCGATGCCGACGTGCCGATCGCGAAGTACGACAAGGTGCTGTTCCACCCGAAGAACGCGATCCCGGTCGACCTCGAGGGCAACAACCTGCTGTTCGTGGTGCCGGTCGAAGACGTGGTGGCCGTATTTCGCCGCAGCGGCTCGGCCCGACGGGGCCGCGACGAGGGCGAATCCGAGGCCGATCGACCTCGGGAGCCGCCTCCGGAATGACGGCTGGCGGCCCAGGCAGACTGGGGAAGGGCTGCCGATCGAATCGCCGCGAATCACGACCGCCGTGCGGGAGTCACGATCAAACCGGTACCGCAGCAGAGGGCGCGGTGGTCCTCGGCCCGAGGCAGGAGGCCATCCGATGGGCGGGCGCTCAGTCTCGGTCGCGGTGATGGTCGTGGCCTGCGCGATCGGCGTGCCGGCGCGGCGCACCGGCGGTCAGCCGCCCGCGGAATCCGACGTGCCCCCCACCGCCACCCGTCTGGCCTGGGAGAACACGGGCTACGACGCCGGGCCGGACCGCCACCTGCATCTCCGGGCGCTCGAGGACCGGCGGATCTACACCTACGGCTGGCTGGAGGCCGGCATCGGTGCCAACAACTGGGGAGCCGCGTTCAACGGGCCGGTGACCCTCGCCGACCGCGCCTGGCAGGGCCAGCTCAACCAGCTGTATCTCGTGACGGAGCGGGTGACCGATGGCTCGGCGGGCTGGGACTGGGGCGGCCGTGTCGACCTGCTGTTCGGCACCGACTACTCCTTCACGACGGCCCGCGGCCTCGACGCCTTCCTGTTTCAGGATTTCAGCATCGAGAACGTGGCGTCCTGGGGGTTCTCCAAGGACTACGGCCTGGCGATGCCGCAGCTCTACGCCGACGTTGCGATCCGCGACGTCACGCTCCGCTTCGGCCACTTTTACAGCATTTGCGGATACGAGGAGGTGCCGGCGATCGGCAACTTCTTCTACACGCACTCCTACTCGATGCAGTTCTCCCCGTTCACGTTCACGGGCTGTCTCGGCTCGTGGCAGCCGACCGACCAGCTGACGATCTACTCGGGCATCCACAACGGCTGGAACAACTTCTCCGACGCGATGCCCACCAGCGGCAACAACTGGGCCATCCGCAACCGTGACTATCCGGGGTCCGGGAGCACGGCCGGCTATCTCGGCGGGGTGCAACGGACGAGCACCGACGGCCGCCAGACCCTGGCGATCGTCGGCACGACCGGCAACGAACTCACGCCCCTCGGCCCGCTTCCGGGCGACGGCTCACTGGTCGGCAATCGCTCGCTCATCAGCACGGTCTACACCAACCGACTCGGCGAACGGCTCACCTGGGTCTTCCAGAACGACAACGGCTGGCAGTTCAACGCCAACGTGCCCCCGGGCAACGCGGGCCAGCCGGACGGCCTGGCCCAGTGGTACTCGTTCATGAACTACCTGTTCTGGACGTTCGACGAACGGTGGATGGGTGGGATGCGGCTGGAGTACTTCCGGGACAACAACGGCTACATCATCAATGCGCCGCTCCGCAACGAGGCTGCCCTCGGCAACCCGGGATATTGGGCGGGCGACTTCGCCGGCAGCTTCTGGGAGCTGGCCTTCGGCCTCAACTACCGCCACAGCGCCAATCTGGTCGTGCGCCCGGAGGTCCGCTACGACTGGTTCGCGCCGAACACGCCCACCACCAACCGCCCGTTTGGCCGGCCGCTGGGGCAGGGCATCGGCTCGGCGGGCGACCGCCTCGACCAGTTCTACGCTGGTTGCGACTTCGTCTGGCAATGGTGACGGGCCCACGCAGGCCGGCCTTAACGCTAGGCCCCGCTCCCGCCGCCCGGCGATGTTGACAGCGTTTCCGACGGCGGGCTATCCATGTCTTCCGCCGTGATGTTCCCGCCCCACCATCGACTGCCCTGGCCAGCCGCGTTGGCGGCCTGCTTGGTGCTCGCAGCCGCGACTCGCGGCGATCAGCCGGCCCCGGCGGGCATGCCCAACCCGCCCTCCCGCCCGACCAAGGTGGAGTGCGCCATCCTGATCGTAGACGTCGTCGACATCGACGACCTCAACGAGAGCTTCCAGGCCGAGATCGCGATGCTCGCCTCCTGGAAGGATCCGCGTCTGGCGTTCGACCCCAAGGTGGAGGGCACCGACATCAAGCTGTTCCAGGGAGCCTTTCAGTTCAACGAGGTCTTCCGGGGCTGGTGGCCCCAGCTGGTGATCCTCAACGAGGTCGGCCGTGAGGAGCCGAAGGCGGTCATGCTCACCGTTCAACCCGACGGCACCGTCCGGTATCGGGAACAGCGGAACGCCGTGCTCGAGACGCCGATGGAACTCCACGACTTCCCCTTCGACACCCAGCGGCTGAAGGCCTCGATGATCCCGTTCGGCAACACCGCCGACGAGGTGGTGCTGGTGGTCGACGATCAATTCTCCAACTCGACCGACGACTACGTCCGCCGTGAGAAAGACGTGAACGTGGCGGGGTGGGACCTTCAGCGGCTCGACATGGCTGCCGGCGAGATCGTCATGGTTGCCGGCGAGGATCAGGCCCGCTTTTCCCGGCTGGTGACCACCATCCAGCTCCAGCGGCGCAGCTGGCAATACGTGTGGGAGATCGTCTTTCCGCTGCTCGTACTCGTCTCGGTGGTGTGGTCGATCTTCTGGGTTGAGATCGACTCCCTCGCCGACCGCCTCAACATCTCCTTCATCGGCGTGCTGACGATCGTGGCCTACCAGTTCGTGCTGGTCGAGAACATGCCGAAGATGAGTTACCTGACGTTCCTCGACTCGGTCCTGATCTGCTCCTTCATGATGATCACGTTGACCGTGCCGCAGAGCCTGCTGATCCACTCCCTCGTGCGCAAGGGCAAGCAGCGGATCGCCAGGACCATCGACCGCACGAGCCGGTGGGCGTTTCCGCTCGTCTATTTCCTCCTGCTGGCCGGCGTAGCGCGCTGGTACGGGATCATCTAGCCCAATTTACCCACGAGTCAGACCGGTCGACTGAGTGTGCTCACAGGCCCGGACGTTGGGTAGACTACTGGGGGTGGGGCCGGGCGAGCCTCATCACCTCGCTTTCGCGCCCGTAGCTCAGCCGGATAGAGCATGGGATTTCTAATCCCAAGGTCGTGGGTTCGACCCCCACCGGGCGTATTGAAAAGCACTGGGAAACCAGTGCTTTTCTCATTTCACGTGACGGTGAGTTTCGTCGCCCCTACATCAATCCTCAAAAATCGTCAAATCTGTACCGGCGCGGGCCGCGCGGAGATCGTGGGGGCGTTTCGCGACCGGCTCGTGCCGGCGGCCGACGACTTCCGGCCGGATCTCGTGCGCGTGTCGGCCGGCTTCGACTCGCGGGTGGGCGACCCGCTCGGCGGCTTCACGCTCACCGACGCCGACTTCGCCGAGTTGACGGCGATCGTGAAGGGCATCGCGGCGAAGCACTGCGGCGGCGGTCTCGTCGCGACGCTCGAAGGAGGCTACGGCCTCGACGGCCTCGCCTCGGCCGCGGCGGCCCACGTCCACGAGCTCATGGGCGACGGGTGATGGCGGCTCAGGCGCCGGGCCGCCACCATCGTCCGTAGCCGCGGCGGGCGAGCCACGCCGCGATCTGCGGATTCGGCCCGGCGGAGTCGTAGACGATGAACCTGTTGCCCGCGAACGTGAGGCCTTTCGTCAGCGAGTAGTACGACAGCAGCGGCGTCGGATTGTAGAAGAGCGGGTTGTTCGGCCAGTTCGACAGGTTCGGGTAGCGCGGGGCGGTCGGCTGGTAGAGC
>JBILOA010000266.1:0-3850 GCA_044374735.1 Pirellulales bacterium
GCACGCCTCGGCGAGTTCGCCCACGGTGTAGCGGCCACCAAGCAGCATCTCGACGATCCTGAGGCGGTGGGGATGGGCGAGCGTCTTCAGGCACTCCGCGGCCTGGCCGAGGGCCTCGAGGCCGATCAGACCGCGGCCCTTAGGGGGCTGGCGTCGCGTCCGCGTCTCGGAGGTGGTGTTGGCCATGAAACCGCTCCCTGCGGTGTCCGGCCGGCGGTTTTTCGCCGCCGGTCCGATTTCGCTATGCCCAAATATATCGACACATGGCGATATGTCAATCCAGTTTTCTAGGGAGATGCGAATCCCGGTTGGCTTTGGTCCACAAGACCGGGTCGCGCGAAGAGCACAAAAAATCATCAACTTCTCACGTCGCGCTCATCGGCATTTCATGAACGCAATTTAGTTTTCTGCCTGGCAACGACCCGTTGGCCGATGGGTTGGCGGCCGGGCGAGCCGCTCCGGTCAGTCAGGCTGCGGTTCGATTGGCAGGCGGATGTCGAACGGTCCGAATGTCGGTCCGAGGAGAGGCGTCATGTCGAGCGAGCATGACCGTAACGTCCTGCGACGGAGTGGCGAAATTCATGGCCCAAGGTTGCTGGCGTGTCTCGGCTGGTTGGGCTTGGTAACGTGCCTGGGCGGCGGCTCCGCGGTCGCCCAGATCACGAGCACCGCCACGACCGGGGTGAGTGCCAACTGGACCGCCTTGGCGTGGGACAACGGCATCCCGGGCAATCAGGCTGGCGATGTGGCCAACGCGAACACCTCCGCAACCGCCACCATCACGATCAATCAGCCGATCACGCTCAAGACGCTGAACCATACGCAGAGCGGCGGGCACCATGTGGTTTTCACCTCCAGTGGTGGCAGTTCCATTACGTTCGATTCCGGGCAGGCAGGCACCAATGCGACGCTCTTCTTCACGCGGTCGGGTGGCGACTCGCTGACGATGAAAGTCAATGCCCCGATCGTGCTCAACTCCACGCTGGATGCGGCCTGGGGGCGGGTGCAGAACCGCGATATGGGGTTCGGCGGGGTGATCTCCGGCTCCGGCGGCCTGAACGTGAACTACGCGTCGGTTCTGCTTAATGGAACGGCGCACATTTTCCGCTTCGGTGACCAAAGCACGGCCAGCCCCAACACGTATTCGGGTGGTACCTCGCTCAGGGCACCAAGTTCCACATTCGGCACGGTGAAGTTTCAGGCGTACAAAGCCAATGCCTTCGGATCAGGGCCATTGAGCCTCAACACGGCCGCCGTCGATCTGCAAAACTTCGACCAGATGGTCGGTGGGCTCGGCGGCGGAGCCGGTACCTCCAGGATCTCCAGTCTCTCGAACACCAGCGGCACCACGACACTCACCCTCGACGTGAGCGACACCGCTGGGCCGTTCATCTTTTCCGGTGCCATTCTCGCCGGTGGCAGTGCCCGGATCGTGGGCCTGACGAAGCAGGGTACGGGCATGCAGACGCTGTCCGGCACCAACACCTACACAGGCCCGACGTCGGTCGCCGGCGGCGTGTTGGCCATCGCTTCCACTGGCTCCCTCAACGGGACGGCCGGCGTGACCCTGAATGGCTCGGGCGCGACCTTCCGCTACGACAGCACGACCCCGCTCTTGGCTCCGCTCACGCTCACCCAGGGCACGCTCACCGGCACGGGCACGATCGCGTCCGCGGTGTCCGCCGGGAACGGCGCGCGGCTCTCGCCCGGCAACTCCCCGGGCATCCAGGCGTTCTCGAACGGCCTGCAACTTGCCGGCCAGGGCTCGTATCTCTGGGAGGTTACCAACGCCGCCGGCACGCTGGGAACAGGCTGGGATCTGATCGACGTGACGGGGGGCGTGCTCGACCTGTCCGGGCTCGACGGCGCGTCGGCGTCCACGAAATACGTGCTCGATCTGATGACGCTCGACGGGGCTACGGCAGGCCCGATGGCCGGTTACGACCCTGGGCAGACGGCGGCTTTGCAAGTTTTTCGCACCGTTTCGGGCGGCGTCCGACTCCCGGGCAGCATCACCGCCGCGGGAGGTGAGGACGTGACCAGCCTGTTCTCACTCTCCACGAGCGGCTGGGCGAACACCCTGCCGACGGGCGGGTTCGAACTGCGGGTCAGCCCAGGCGGCACCGGCATCGATCTCGTCACCGTCGCTGCCGTGCCCGAGCCCGCCTTCCTGCCCATCGTAGGGAGCGGATTGGTCGCCGGCGGATGGTGGATGCGCCGGCGACGTCACTCGCCGCGATAACGTCGTGCTTTCCGACCGGATGCCAACGAGAATCCCGTGCGCCGCTGCGACGTCGTAAGCCCTGCAAACAAACGGCCGGCGGGTCGCGGCATGACGCTCGTCGAGCTGCTCGTCGTGATCGCGGTGCTCGCGCTATTGATGTCACTCCTGCTGCCGGCCGTGCAGGCGACCCGCGAGGCCGCCCGGCGGACGCAGTGTGGCAACAACGTGCGGCAGGTGGCCATGGCCGCCGTCCAGCACGACGCGGTGATCGGCTGGCTGCCCGTCGGCGGCTGGGGATTCGGCTGGGTCGGCGATCCCGATCGCGGCGTCGACGAGAACCAGCCGGGCGGCTTCTTCTACAACTGCCTGCCCTTCATGGAGCACAAAGCCCTCCACGAAATGACCGCCGGGCTCACCGGCACCGAGAAGCGGGATCGGGCGCTGGCGATGGCGCAGGTGGCGATCCCGGTGCTCACGTGCCCCAGCCGGCGGTCGCCCCGGGCCTACGGCGTGCGCTCGAGCCGCTCGTGGCTCGCGAACACGTCGCGACCCGCCGACCTGGCCAACGGCTGGTATCGGGCCGATTACAAGGTCAACGGCGGCGACAGCGTGGTGATGTGGGGCTTCGGGCCGGCGAGCGTTGCCGCTGGCGACTCTGGCTCGGGCTTCAAGGATATGGACGGCTCCAGCGGGGTTTCCCATCAGCGGAGCCGGATCCCGCTGGCGGAGGTCGCCGACGGGGCCAGCATGACCTACCTCCTCGGCGAGAAACCGCTCAATCCCGACATGTATTACAGCCACGGCACCTATTGGGCCGACGACGAGCCGGCCCTCGGCGCCGACGATCTCGACATCCATGGCTGGACCAGCCTGTCGTCCCGGCCCGAACGGGACACGCCCGGCGTGAACCCCAACACCAAGTCGTTCGGCAGCGTGCACGCGGTGAGCTTCGGCATGTCGTTCTGCGACGGCTCCGCCCGCTGGATTCGCTACGATGTCGACCCCACCGTCCACCGCCGGCTCGGCAACCGTCGCGACGGCGGGGTCGTCGATCGGGTGCCGTGACCCGATCGCCGGCTCGCGTCATCCCACCATGCAGGTTCCCGCAATGATGCGATCGCTCACGCTCCGGCAGTCGCTTGCCGCCGTGCTGTTTGTCCTCGCCCCAGTCGGGGCGGCGGCGGTCGAGCCGCCCGGGCCTGACCTCGATCTGACGTTCGTGGTCACGTCCGACCCGCACTACCGGCGCGACCCCGAGCGGGTGGAGCAGAACCGCCTCACGATCGAGGAGCTCAACGGGGTGACGGAGCGGAGCTGGCCCGAGAAACTCGGCGGCGGGCCGATCGCGGTGCCCCGCGGCGTGCTCGCGCCCGGCGACCTCGTGGATGACGGCGACAAGAAGGACGAGACGCCCGGCCAGTGGGCCCACTACGTCTCCCACTTCGGCTTCGACGGCACCGACGGCCTCCTGAAGTATCCCGTCTTCGATTGCTGGGGCAACCACGACGGGCCGCCGGTGGGCAAGGAAAAGCACGGCTTCAGCACCCAGGCGAAGCTCGTGGAGCGGAATCGGGCCCGACTCGCCAAGGGGATAATCTCCCGGCTCTCCGATAACGGCCTCCACTA
>JBILOA010000267.1:0-3847 GCA_044374735.1 Pirellulales bacterium
TCCGGGGATCGTCGCCAGCCACGCTCGCCATGCTCACCTGCCTCTGATGCCGTGGTATTCGAGCGGCTGCTCGTAGTCTTTGCGGAGCGGATGGCCCTCCCAATCCTCCGGGCAGAGGATCCGCCGAAGGTCGGGATGGCCGCTGAACCAGATGCCGGAGAGATCGTAGACCTCCCGCTCGTGCCAGTCTGCCCCGCGCCACACCCCCGCCACGCTCGGGAGCTCAGGCAGCTCGCCCGGCACGTCGCTCTTCCAGCGGGGCAGCTTGCACTTGAGCACGAGACTCACCCGGGCCGGCGTGCTCCAGAGGTGGTAAACGAGCTCGGTGTGGGGCTGCCAGGAAACCTTGGCCGCCTTCTTGGGATCGGGCTCGAACCAGTCGATACCGGTGATGCACTGGAGCGAGTCGAACCGGATCGGGCTCGACTTGGCCAGCCAGCGGCAGGCCTCGGCGATCTTCTCCGGGGCGATCTCGATCCAGGGGTCGAGGGCGGTCAGGTTTTCGCCGACGACGGCGCCGGGCACCGCGTCGCGAAGCTGGTCGAGGAAGGCTGGTCCGCGGGACACGGGTGGCGCTCGTTCAGAGGGGTGAAGTTCGGAAGGAGGATGCTCAGGCGGCCCGCGACGAAGGCGCCGCGGCCCGCTCGGCCGACACGGCCCGCACCCAGTCGAGGTCGCCGCGATACCAGACGTAGGCGAAGCCGACGAGCAGGATCGCGTAGAAGAATGCCATGTCAACGAGCGCGGTGCGGGCGAGCTTGCCGGCGGCATCGGTCACCGACCACTCCCCGAGGGCCTGCGCCGGGGTGGGCTCGGGCCGGCCGACGGCCGCCGTGCGGGCTCCGGCCCAGGCGATCTTGTCGGCCATCGACTCGCGGAGCACGTCGGTGGCGGGTGCCGTCGGGGACTTGATGCCGAGTTCCCGCATCACGCCGGTCGCGGCGGGGGTGAGGCCGCCGTCGGCGGTCACGGTCACAAGGGCCGGGTCGGTCAGCTCCGTCGCCTTACCGAACACGGTGGCCCAGGGAAAGAACAGCGCCACCTCCACGTCGAAGATGATGAACAACAGCGCGACCACGTAAAACCGCAGGTCGAACTGCACGAAACTCGAGCCGATCGTGGGCTCACCGCACTCGTAGACCTCGAGTTTCTCGACGTTCGGCTGCCGCGGCCGCACCAGCCAGCCGACGATCAAGTTCACTGCCAGGAACGCGCCGCCGACGGCCACGAACAGGGCCAGGAAACCGGCAATGACGACGGGGTCGACGAGGTTCATGGGGATCACCGGGCGAATGGGGCCGTCACTGGTTGGGCCCGCCGTGGACGGGTTCGACGATCACCTTCGAGGCGGCGACGGCCGTGGGGTTGATCGTGGCCCGCCCCCAGGCGACGTCCACCGGCAGGCGGGCGAAGTCCACGATCGTGCCGTCTCGGCTGTAGCAGGAGAGGTCGAGCGTGGAGCCCATGAAGATGCAGTCGACCGGGCAGGGCTCGACGCACAGGGCGCAGAACATGCACTTCGAGTAGTCGATCGTGAACCCGCTGACCTGGAAGCCCTTGCCGCTCTCGACCCGCTCCTTGCCGATGTAGATGCAATCGACCGGACAGGCCTTGGCACACTGGTCGCAGGCGATGCAGGTGGTCAGGTCGTAGCGGTGGAAGCCGCGATACCGGGCGGCGACGGGAGCCGGCAGTTCGGGATATTCGAAGTGCTCGGTGAAGGTCCGCCGGTCCTGGTCGTACGTCTTGCCGAACACCCGCAGGGTCACGAGCATGCCGTCGGCGACCGTCTTCACGGCCGAGAACAGATTGCGGAACCATTCCCTCATGGCGGTGGCGGGCCAGCGTGGTTGGGGCGCAGGATCGAAACGCTCGCGACAGTATAGGGAGCGCTCTCAGGCCAACAACCCACCGCCGCCCCACCGCGGCGCTGAGGCTCTCGGCCGCCTGGCAGCGTCCGACGAGGCGACGCGCAAGCCCGCCCCCCTGCCATGTGTCTGGCCAGCCGCCCCTTCCAGACCGGCAGTGTCCACCTGGCGAAAAGGATTAGAAAACAGGGGTTTTTGCGAGCCGGAGGCCGAAAGGCCCGGGATTTGCTTGACGAGGGCCCGGAAAGCTTTACATTTCAGGGGTTTTCGGAAGAGTGGTTCGATTTGACCGCCACGCCAGGGACTGGCCCATGCTCGTACTTTCGCGGAAGAAGGACGAGAGCATCGTCATCAACAACGACATCACCATCGTCGTCGTGGAAATCCGCGGCGACAAGGTGAGGCTCGGCGTCGAGGCCCCGAAGGAGGTGCCGGTGCACCGCCGCGAGGTCTTCGAGGCGATCGCGCGCGGTGAACCAATCGACCTGCCGGCCGTGTCCTCGGCGCCCGAGTCTGGTCAGGCTCTCGGCGACGAGTCCGCAGCCGCCGGCTGAAGCGGCCTCGCCACCGGATCGGTCCCTTCGCCGCATGGCGGCCGCAGGCTATCATGTGGGTCGCGAGCGTGGCCCGGGTTGCCGGCCCCGACGCGGCCCCATCGTCTAGAGGCCTAGGACATCGCCCTTTCACGGCGGTAACCGGGGTTCGAATCCCCGTGGGGTCAGTCTGTCCCGCTCTTCAACATCGCGCCCAGCCGCGTGTATCTCTCAATAGAAGCCCAGGGCGCGAGCCCGGGGATGCGGACTTAAGGCCCGCTGCACATCTGGATTTTTTCCGCCCCATGCCCTCGACCCCTGACGCCCCTGACCGCCCTTCGGCCTACGACGCGATCCTGTTCGTGTCGTTTGGCGGGCCCGACGGGCCGGACGACGTGATGCCGTTTCTGGAAAACGTGCTCCGTGGCCGCAACGTGCCCCGCGAGCGGATGCTGGAGGTCGCCGAGCACTACCAGTACTTCGGCGGCAAGAGCCCGATCAACGAGCAGAATGTCGCCCTGATCGCGGCCCTCCGCGAGGAACTCGACCGGCGCGGCCCGCGGCTGCCCATCTACTGGGGCAACCGCAACTGGCACCCCCTGCTGACCGACACGCTCCGCGAGATGGCCGACGCCGGCGTGAAGCGGGCAATCGCCTTCGTGACCAGCGGCTTCAGTTGTTATTCCGGCTGCCGCCAGTACCGCGAAAACATCGCCGCCGCCCGCGAGCCGCTCGGCGACCGGGCGCCCGTCGTGGACAAGATCCGGGTGTTCTTCAACCACCCCGGGTTCGTCGGCCCGATGGCGGCGAACGTGCGGGCGGCGTTGGAGACGTTTCCGGCCGCCGAGCGGGGTGCCGTGCCCGTCCTGTTCACGGCCCACAGCATTCCGATGTCGATGGCCGACACTTCAAAATACGTCGTCCAGCTCCAGGAATCGTGCCGGCTCGTGGCCGAGCAGGCGGGCGTGGCCGACTGGAAGCTCGTGTACCAGAGCCGCAGCGGGCCGCCGACGCAGCCGTGGCTCGAGCCCGACATCTGCGACGAGATCAAGCTTCAGCACGCCCATGGACACCGAAGACTCGTGATCGCGCCGATCGGCTTCATCTCCGACCACATGGAGGTGCTCTACGACCTCGATACGGAAGCGACCGACCTGTGCCGGGAACTGGGCGTGGAGATGGCGCGGGCGGCCACGGTGGGCACGGCCCCCGAGTTCGTGGCGGCGGTTCGTGATCTGATCGCCGAGCGGGCCTGGGAATGGCCTGACCGTGCCGCGATCGGCTGCCTGCCGGCCAACCACGACGTCTGCCCGCTCGACTGCTGCCCCGCCCCGCAGCGCCCGGCGGGCACCGGTCGCCCCGGGAGCGTGGATGGCGGTCGCCCCACGGGCCCGCCCGCTGCCGGCGGCCGGCCTGCCTAACGAGCGCGTCGCCCATGCCATCCGT
>JBILOA010000269.1:0-3843 GCA_044374735.1 Pirellulales bacterium
AGGATTGCAAGCGGATCGTCGAGCTCTCGGCCAAGACCGGGCTCAAGTACATGATGGCCGAGACGGTCGTCTACGCCCGGGAGTTCCTGTTCATCAAGCAGCTGGCTGACCGGGGCGACCTGGGGAAGATCCAGTTCGTGCAGGCCAGCCACCAGCAGGACATGGACGGCTGGCCGAACTACTGGCCGGGCCTGCCGCCGATGCACTACGCCACCCACTGCGTGGGGCCGTGCCTGGCGCTCGAGCGGAAGGACGCCGAGGAGGTCAGCTGCTTCGGCTCGGGCCGGATCCGCGAGGAGCTCGTGGGCAAGTACGGCTCGCCGTTCGCGATCGAGAGCGCCCACGTCAAGCTCCGGGAGAGCGACGTCGTGGCCCGGGTGATCCGCTCGCTGTTCGACACGGCCCGGCAGTATCGCGAGAGTTTCGACGTCTACGGCTCGAAGCAGAGCTTCGAGTGGCAGCTCTGCGAGGGAGAGGCGCCGGTGGTGCACACGGCGAAGAAGCCGGAGCCGGAGATCCCCGCGCACGTCACCGTGCCCGACTTCGCCCACCTCCTGCCGGAGCCGATCCGTTGCTTCACGACCGGCGGCGTCTACGATGCCGACGAACACCAGCACCTCTCCTTCACGCAGGGGGGCGGCCACGGCGGCAGCCACCCGCATCTGGTGCACGAGTTCGTGACCGCGCTCGTCGAGGGCCGCGACCCGTATCCCAACGCCCGCCAGAGCGCCAACTGGACCTGCACGGGCCTCCTGGCCCACGAGTCGGCCCTGGCCGGCGGGGTGATCAAGAAGCTTCCCGAGTGGAGTTTTTCCTGATGAAAGCGATCCTCTCCGTCGTCGCCCTCGTGCTCGCCGCCGCGGCCCAGGCGGCCGAGCCGCCGATCAAGGTGCTGTTTCTGGGCGACAAGGGGCATCACGTGCCCGCCGAGCGGTTCGCCCAGCTCGAGCCCGTGCTCGCACCGCGCGGCATCGAGCTCGTCTACACCGAGCGACTCGAGGACCTCACGCCTGCGAACCTCGCGACGTACGACGCGCTGGCCGTCTACGCCAACATCGGCTCGATGTCGGCGGCCCAGGAGGGGGCGGTGCTCGAATATGTGCGCGGGGGCAAGGGGCTCGTCCCGCTGCACTGCGCGAGCTTCTGCTTCGGTAACTCGCCGGCCTGGATCGATCTCGTCGGCGCGCAGTTCCAGAAGCACGGCACGGGCGAGTTCCGCACCGTCAGCGTCGCCCCCGAGCACCCGGTGATGAAGGGCTTCGGCGGCTTCGAGAGCTGGGACGAGACCTACGTCCACACGAAGCACAATCCCCGCGGGCGGACGGTGCTCGAGGAGCGGGTCGAGGGCGACCACCGCGAGCCCTGGACCTGGGTGCGGCAGGAGGGCGCGGGCCGCGTCTTCTACACCGCCTGGGGCCACGACCACCGCACCTGGGGCCATCCGGGCTTCCACAACCTCGTGGAGCGGGGCATCCGCTTCGCCGCCGGCCGTGATCCGGCCGCCGCCGGCCCCTATGCCGACCGACCCGCGATGACGCAGCACCCGGCCGGCCTCCAGCCCTTCGAGTATCAGCCGGCGAAGGTCGCCTTCTATTCGCCGCCCGGCCACGAGTCCGGCAAGCGGAACGAGCCGCTCTCGCAGATGCAGAAGCCGCTCGACCCGGCCGAGTCGCTCAAGCACGCGCTCACGCCGGAGGGCTTTCGAGTCGATCTCTACACCTCCGAGCCGCTGCTCGAGGGCAAGCCACTGGCGTTCGCGTTCGACGCCGACGGCGCGGTGTTCGTGGCCGAGAGCGTCGACTACCCCAACGATCTCGTCGAGCCGGGCGAGGGGGAGGGCCGGGACCGGATCGTGCGGCTCACCGACACCGACGGCGACGGCCGGGCCGACCGGCGGGACGTGTTCGCCGAGCCGCTCTCGGTTCCCACGAGCATGCTCCACCACGACGGCGGGCTGATCGTGGCCCAGGCACCCCACATGCTCTATCTCAAGGACACCGACGGCGACGGCCGGGCCGACGTCCGGAAGATCCTCTTCGCCGGCTGGGGCACGGGCGACACGCACGCGGGCCCGAGCAACCTCACCTGGGGCCTCGACGGCTGGGTCTACGGGATGGTCGGCTACTCGGGCTTCGGCGGCAAGGTGGGCGACGAGGAGCACCGGTTCGGCTCCGGCTTCTACCGGTTCCGGCCCGACGGCTCGAAGCTCGAGTTCCTGCGGAGCACCAACAACAACTCCTGGGGCTGCGCCTTCAGCGAGGAGGGGCTGCTCTTCGGCTCGACGGCCAACGGCAACCCCAGCGAGCACATGCCGCTCGCGAACCGCGTCTACGAGCGGGTCAGGGGCTGGAGCGCGACCACGCTCCGCGGCATCGCCGGCAGTCCGAAGATGGCGCTGGCCCCGCGGGCGGCGGGCGACGGCACCGTGGCGATCCGCCAGGTCGACCACCACGGCAACTTCACCGCGGCCGCCGGCCACCGGCTCTACACGGCGCGGGCCTATCCGCAGGAGTATTGGAACCGCACCGCGTTCGTCTGCGAGCCCACCGGGCACATCGTGGCCACGTTCGCACTCTCGCCGAAAGGGGCCGGCTTCACGAGCCGGATGGCCTGGGATCTGGTGGCCAGCGACGACGAGTGGACGGCGCCGATCCAGGCGGAAGTCGGGCCCGACGGCCAGGTCTGGGTGATCGACTGGTACAACTTTATCGTCCAGCACAATCCCACGCCGGCCGGCTTCGAGACCGGCCGCCGCGGCGCCTACGTCACGCCGCTCCGCGACAAGACCCACGGCCGCCTCTGGCGGGTGGTGCACGGCACGCCCGCGAAACCGGCCCGCAAGCCGCTGGCGGAATGCTCCGCCGACGAACTCGTGGCGCTCCTCCGCGAAGACAATCTGTTCTGGCGGGAACGGGCCCAGCGGCGGCTCGTCGAGCGGGGCACGGGCCGGCCCGACGGCGGCCGCGACGTGGTGCCCGCGCTCATCACGTTGGTCGAGGATGCCGCCGTCGACGCGATCGGCTTGAATCCCGGCGCGATCCACGCGATCTGGTCGCTCGAGCAACTGGGCGCCCTTGAGGGCTCCACGGCGGAGCCGCTGGCGCTCGCCCGCGTGCAGTCGGCGCTCGCGCATCCCTCGGCCGGCGTGCGAATGAACGCCATCAAGGCCCTGCCCCGCGACGCAGGCACCCTCACCAAGCTCACGGGCTCGACCGTTGTCGTCGATCCGGCGCCGCTCGTGCGGCTGGCCGTGCTCGAGGCGCTCGGCGAGTGGGCCGCTTCGCCCGAAGCGGCCGCGCTCGTGACGACGATGCTCGCCGACCCGCGGACGCTCGCCGATCCCGTGCTGGCCGACGCCGCCACGAGCGCCGCGGCCGTGCAGGCCGACGGCGTGCTGCCCGCGCTCCTCTCGGCGGAAGCCGGCCCCGCGGCCGCAGCGTTCCTGCCGCTCGTCGAGCGGGTGGCGGAGCACGTCGCCCGCGGCGCCGACGGCAAGGCGGTCGCGGCGGTGCTCACGCGGCTGCCGGCGGCCCCGGCAGACGTCGCCACCGCGGCGATCACGGGCCTGGCCCGCGGCTGGCCCAAGGGCACGCCCGCCAACCTGGGGCCCGAGGCCGAGGCGGCGATCACGGCGCTGGCCGAAAAGCTGCCCGCGGCCGCCCAGGGCCAGCTCGTCACGCTCGTGCAGCACACCGGCAGCCGGATCCTCGACGAGCGGATCGGGCGGATCGCCGCCACGCTCCTGACCGCCGTCGACAAGGCCGACGCCACCGACGCCGAGCGGGCGGCGGCGGCCGAGCGATACATGACGCTGCAGCCCGCAAACCCGCAGGCCGTCGCAGA
>JBILOA010000270.1:0-3840 GCA_044374735.1 Pirellulales bacterium
CAGCAGTCCGCTGGCGAAGCCATAGCGGCCCAGGGTCTTCTCGTAGGCGGCCACCACCTCGCCAATGATCGCCGCGAGATTGTCGAGTGCCGGCACGATCGTAGGATTCGGGACGGGGTCTTTCAGGATCTCCGCGACGGCCTGCCGATTGGCGAGCATCGCCGCCACGACGACGCTCTGAAACTTTGCGATCATCTCCCGGCTGTGCCGGTTCGCCGCGATCTGCTTGTCGACGAGATCGCGAAATCGCTTCAGTCCCTTGCCTTGCGCCGGCTGCGTGGTCCGCGTGATCGGCGCGACGAACTTATCGAGCGAGAGGAGCGAGCTGTCGCAGAAGTGCCGAGCCGCCTCCTTGAGTCGCTCGATGTCCGGTAGCACCGTGCCCACGGCGTATTGCCGAAACCGCGTATTGACGCCGAGCACAAAGTCGTCGAACAGAAACGCCGCCGGGCTGTCCTTGATGAGATGGCAGCCGATGATCGGGCAGACGTGAACGAGTTGCCGGACGGTCATGGGCGTCAGGTCCGAGTCCGACGTCACACGGCGGAGGATGCGGTTGGCCTGTTTGCATTCGCTGGCCGCCAGGGCCAACATCTCCTTGAGTTGTGCCAGGGCGATCATCGCCGACGCCAGACCGGTCGCGGCGGTCACGGCAACCTCCGCGAGGCCGAGCGTGCCGGCGGCGGCTGCCGCCGAGACGGCCGTCTTTGCGGCCAGACGCCCCACCGTTATGCCCTGGTCCTCCATGATCCGCTGATAGACCTGTTCCATCGCGACCTGGGCATAGTGGATGTCGCACTCGGCCGGCAACTCGTAGATCGCCGTGCCATGCCGAACGGTCTGCGCGAGTTTCTTTGTGGCCACCCCGAGGCGGTATCCGGTGCGCACCGTTCCCCAGTAAGGAAGCATGTCCTCGATGAGTTCGGCAATGAACGGCCCGAGAATCTCCCCGAGCACGGCCAGAACTTCGGAGTCGGTCTCCCCCTCCTCGTCCGTGGCAGCCTCGCGCTGCCAGTCGTAGCCGAATTGCGCGAAGACCCAGCTCCGCACTTCCTCCGCATACCCTTTTGCGGCCTCCTTGGCCTCCTGCTTCGCACTGCGGAGTTCCTGTCTCGCCTTGTTCAGTTGGGCCTTCATCGTCTCCTTGGTCCGCGCACTGATGCGGACCTTCTTGACCCGGAGATTCCCGATCGTCTGCCGCCAGAGATTGGCTCGCATCTCGCCGAGGGCGGCGTCGTCCCTCGTGGAGAAGAACTCCCGATCGAGACCCTTGAGCCACAAATCGACCTCCTCGAGAAAGCCGTCGATGTTGCGGCTGGAGATGGCCGTCGCACTCGAGTGGTGGCCACTCGGCATCGATCGGCCCGAGTCGCCGAGTTTCTCGTGAACCCAGGCGTCGAGGGCGGTGTTGACCGCGGCCTTGTTGGCCGCCGTCGGATTCTCGAGGAGCCGATCCACAGCAGTATTGAGCGTAGTGAACTTGTCGCTGCGATAGAACCAGCTGAAGACATCGCCCGCCGTGGTCTGGTTCGTGAACCGCTTCCACGTCTTGGCGTCGAACGGCACCTGCACGGCGGGATCGGGCGGGGGCATGATGCGAACGACGCTCCGGAGAAGTCGCCCCGGCGAGCAACCCAAGCATGATACCGCCCATCACCCGCCGATGGCGGAGGTCGGTCACGGATCGGGGGCCGGTGCCTCGGCCTGCTCATCCCGGGCTGCTTCCCGCTCGACCGGTTCGCCCTGCTGGCGTTGGATCTGGTCTTCCTGAGACCGCAACGTCCGCTCGTCGAGCGGTTGCACGCCAAGCGATCGCAGGACGTGCGGCTTCAGGCGGTCGGCATAGACGGCGTAGCCTGCCGGCGACAGATGGATGCCGTCCGACGTGAACAGCGGTTTCTTGATCGAGCCGTCGGCGGCGGTGAAGTCGCTCGTGAGATCGAGCACCGTCACACGTGGATCGGCGCCGAGATTCAACGCCTCGAGGGCCGCGTTGGTCTTGCGGATGTCCTCGTAGAAGGCGACGCCAGGCGCATGACACGGGAGGATCTTCACGACGATGACGTCTGCCTGTGGAAACTTCGCGCGCAGGTTCGCCACACACATCTGCACGCCCTTCGCTGCCGCCTCGACTCCTGTTTCCGGCGTGAAGAACATGTTGTTGTTGCCGATCATCAGCACGATCAATCGAGGTTCCAGCCCTTCGACGCCGCCGTGGTCGAGCCGCCAGAGGACGTTCTGCGACTTGTCGCCACCGATGCCGAGATTGACGGTCTTGGAGCCGCCGAAATGTTTCTTCCAGGCGTCGTTCAGCACCCCGGTGTCGAGCGGACTGCCCCACTGCTGCGTGATGCTGTCGCCGACGAGCAGGATGTCGATCGGCCCCTGGTTCGCACGGACATGGTCAACGAGCTTCGCGTGGGTATCGAGCCAGCTCGTTCCTCCCCAGAAGCCTGCGGAGGGGACGACCGGCCACAGGGCGGGCCGGTGTTGATTGACCTCGCGACCGGGCCGACGTTCGTGTTCGGGCGTGAGGACGTACGCCCGTTCCTCGTCGCTGAGCGGCCAGCCCGACTTCTGCGGTTCGGCGGTCTGATACGAATACTCGATCGCACCGGCTGTGAGCGGCATCACGAGCAGTCCAGCGACGACCAGGAATGGAGGGCATGTCATGGGGAAACGTCCGACACGTGGTGGGGGATGACGGGGCGACGAGTGGCAAGCCGGGGGAGGGGAATCGCCCCAGGCGACCGGATGATCGGCTCGTTTGGCACCGCGGTCCAGCCTCACGGCGGCGGCGCCGGGGTGAACGTCACGCCTTTCCAGGCGGCGAGGATCTTCAGGTAGTGATAGGGGTCTGGCCAGGATGACGACGGCTCGACCACGGTGGACTCGGGCCATTCGTTCCAGCTGGTCACCATAATGAAGTCGGCCCCGGCGTCGGTCGCGGCGCGGAGGTAGTCCCGCAGGGTCTCGCCGTCGCGACGCGGCATCACATAAGGCTGATCCACGAAGTGGGAGTTGTCGTGGCCGGGATGCACGGGCAGGAGCATCTTCTTTCCCGCGTCGTGGGCCAGCTGCGTGAGGAAGCGGTATTTCCCGGCCAGTGCGTCGTAGTCATGCGCCCTGAAGTTGGAGAACGTGCCGTAGAACGCGAAGCAGTCCACACCCGGCGTGGCGAGCCAATCGGCGGGGATCAGCTTCTCCCGGGCGAGGTCGCCGCCGGCATGGTGATTGTGGGCGATCTTGTCGACGACCCAGTAGATGGGCCCGACGTCGCGCTCGACCCGTTGTTTCAGTTCCGGAAACTGGGCGGCGGTCAGGCGGGGCCCGGTCGCCACTTGATAGAGATACACCACCGGGCGGCCGTCCACGCGGAGATAGGAGGGGTGGTCCTTGAAGCGTTTCAGCCCCCGCGTGAGCATGCCGCTATAGGCCTCGAAGTCCTGGTGAAACTGCGCCCGCTCATCCAGCAGGGCGAACTTGAAGCCGTGCTTCTCCACCGCCGCCACGATGCCACGCTCGACGACCTCGTCGAGGCCCTGGTGCGTGTCCCACCAGTCCACGAGAAAGGCATCGATGCCCGCCGCCTGCGCCAGTTGCACGTGCCACTCCGCGATGCGCGGGTCCGCGCTGTCGTAGAGTCCTGCGAGCGGACGGAAGACGCTGTTGGGCGGCGGTTCGCCGGGTTTCTGCGCCTGTTTCGCCAGTGGGTTGGTAGACGAGCCGGGGTAGGTCCAGTGCTCGAATGGCCGGGTCGGATGCCTGCCGTCGTGATACCAGCAGTAGTAGTTCGCGAGCAGCAGCGGACGTTTCGGCGGGGCATCGGCGGCCTCGAGC
>JBILOA010000271.1:0-3838 GCA_044374735.1 Pirellulales bacterium
TCAAGGCGAAGGCCCCGTACCACTCGAGATATTTCGGCGCCCCGCGGCCCGCGGCCTGCTCGATGAAGTCGAAGTCGAGGACGAGGTTCAAGGCGGCGATCGACACCACCACCACGCTGAATCCAATCCCAATCAACCCGCTGCCGAACAGCGACGAGAAGAGCGGGAAACCGAACAAGCCCGCGATGAACGTGACGAGATAGAGCAGGGCGATCCCGCCCGTGGCCGCCGCGATCCCGAGCTTGAAGTTTTCCGAGGGCCGGATCAGCCCCGATTGGTAGGCGAGGAGCAGGCAGGCGAGCGTTCCGAACGTGCCCCCCACCGCCTGGATCACGATTCCCGGATACTGCGCCTCGAAGCCCGCCGAGACGCCCCCAAGGAACAAGCCTTCGGCCAAGGCATAGACCGGGGCGAGCGCCGGCGCCCAGGCGTGCTTGAAGCAGATGACCAGCGCCGCGACCAGGCCCACGATCGCCCCTCCAAACACCCAGGGGGCGACCGAGCCGATCGCCGCCGAGGGATCGGCCTCGACGAGCCGGAACGTTCGCGACCAGGTGAAGCAGGCGGAGCCGAGGGCCAGCACCAGGAGGAAGAACGTCTTCTGGGCGGTGCCGTTGATCGTCATCGCGTCGGCCGGGGCGGCCGTCGCGTCCTGCCGGTAGACGCCGAAGTTCTCGAACGTGTTGGCGTTGAGCGTGGGGTTGCCGGTGCGCATGGGGATCTCCGGGAAACGTGTGGCAGGTGCGAAATCGACCGCCTGGTCGGCAGACTACCACCGCGACGAGGGGTGAGGGAATGCCGCTCGTGCGGTGCGTGCCGCGCGGGTCTGCCGGTGGCCCCGGGGTCAGTCGGCGGGCTTCGCCGGAGCGTTGTCGACCCGCTTGAGCAGCCCAAAGAGATCACTGTCGGTGGTCAGGATCACCGTCGTGTCGCCGCCAAGCGTGGCCTTGTAGGTGTCGAGCGTCTTGAGGAAGCCGTAGAAGTCGGTGGCCGCAGGGCTCGAGCCGTAGGCGGCCGCATAGATCTCCGAAGCCTTCGCGTCGGCCGTGCCCCGCACCTCCTGGACCTTGCGGTAAGCCTCCGACTGGATCCGCTGCAGATCCCGATCCTTGCGACCCTCGATCTTGGCGGCCTCGCCGGCACCCTCCGAGCGGAATCGCTCGGCGATCTGCAGCCGCTCCGACATCATCCGGTCGTAGATCTTGCCGATCACGCCCTCCTTGTAGTTGACCCGCTTGACGCGGACGTCGAGCAACTCGATTCCCCAGATGCCCACCTTGGGGGCGGCCGCTCGCAGGATCTCGCGCTCGAGCTCCTTGCGGCCGAAGCGGATCGGGGGCAGCCGGCCCACGAGTTCACCGGCCTCTCCGAGGGCCGCGTCCTGCTCGGGCTGGCGATCCTTGTCGGACCGGATCATCTCGATCAGGTCATGGCGGGCGACCACGTTGCGGGTCTCGCTGCCGATGATGTCGTCGATCCGCGAGAGGGCGCTCCGCTCGTCCCGCAGGCTCTGGAAGTAGACCAGCGGGTCAATGATCCGCCAGCGGGAAAAGGTGTCGACCACCACGTAGAGCTTGTCACTGGTGGTCATCTCAGCCGGGGGCCCGTCCCACTCGAGGATCCGCTTCTCGAACCGATTGGCCGTCTGGATGAACGGGATCTTGAAGTGCAGGCCGGGACCGGCACCGTCTCCCTTGTTGGAGTTGATCGGCTCCCCCACGGGCCGGCCGAACTGCGTGATCACCACCTGTTCCCGCTGGTCGACCGTGTAGGCGCTCCCGAAGATCACGATCCCGGCCAGCACGAGCAGGGCCACGCCGAACGGCGAGAAGAGCAACTCCGACAGCCGTCGCAGGAAGGCCAGGAGCGGGTGGTTGATTGGCAGCGGGCTCACGGGGCGGGCCTCCGGGCCGCGGCTGGCGGTAGGTTCATCAACGGGAGGAACTGCCGGGCATCCTCGTCGATCACGACCGTGCCGCCGAGCTGGGGCAGCAGTTCGCCCATCGTCTCGAGATACAGCCGGCGGCGGGTCACGTCGGGGGCCTGCTCGTACTGCCCGAGCAGCGCCTTGAACCGCGTGGCGTCGCCCTCGGCCTCGTTGACGCGGCGGATCGCGTAGCCCTCGGCGTCGCTCAGGAGCCGCTGGGCCTCGCCGCTGGCCCGGGGCACCACCTTGTTGTATTCACCATTGGCCTGGTTGATCATCTGCTCCCGCTCCTGCTGGGCCCGGTTGACCTCGTCGAAGGAGGCCTGCACCGCGGCGGGAGGCTGCACGCTCTTGAGCTGCACCTGCTGAACCCGCAGGCCCATGTCGAGTTCCTGGACGAGGCCCGTGAGCCTGGCGATTGCGTCGTTCTCGATGCCCTGCCGTCCGACCGTGAGCACCTCGTCCACGGTCCGGTCGCCCACCACTTCCCGCACCACGCTCTCGGAGAGATCGCGGAGGGTGTCGGCCGGGTCCCGCATGTTGAACAGGTAGGCCTCGGGGTCGCTGATCTCGTACTGCACCACCCACTCCACATGGGCGGCGTTGAGGTCGCCGGTCACCATGTCGCTCTCGCGGACGGGATCCGTGGCCGGTTGATACCGATCGGTGGCGTTGGGGGTGCCGAAGCCGAACTCCATCTTCAGCTGGCGCTTGACCGGCACGATCGTGACGGTGTCGATGCCGAAGGGAAGCTTGAACCGCAGGCCCGGGCCGACCGTGCCGACGAAGCGGCCGAACCGCTGAATCACGCCCACGCTCTCGGGGCCCACCGTGTAGATCCCGCGGGCCAGGCCGGCGGCCAGCAACGCGAGCAGAGCCAAGACACCGATCCAGCGGGGATCAATCGCGGGGGCGGCGGGCAAGCCGGGGCGGCGGTCGGTCACGTGGTGGTTCCGGGGCGGGCGGGTTCGCCGTCGGGCGGCTTCCCGTCAAACTGTAGTAGCTCGCCGGACACGGGTTGTCGAATTGCCGGAAACGGTTTGCGGGGCAGCCCCGCTTCGTGTCACACTACTGCCCGTTTCGCGCCCTCGTGACGTCCAAAAAGCCCGGAGATTCCGTATGAACCGCCTGCTGAGCCCGCTGTTGGTCGCCCTGTTGCTCGCCCATGTCGCCGCCCGTCCGCTCCGGGCCGACGACCTCTGGCTGCAGGTCGCGGGGGCGGCGGGACCGGGGCAGGGCAAGCACGTGGTCCTCATCAGCGGCGACGAGGAATACCGCAGCGAGGAGGCGCTGACGCAGTTGGCGAAGATCCTGGCGACCCACCACGGCTTCACCTGCACTGTCTTGTATGCGATCGACCCCAAGAGCGGCGAGATCAGCCCCAACACGGGCAACAACATTCCCGGCCTCGAGGCCCTCGCGAAGGCCGACCTGATGGTGATCGCGACGCGGTTCCGCAACCTGCCCGACGAGCAGATGAAGCACATCGACGACTACCTCCGGGCCGGCAAGCCCGTGATCGGGATGCGGACGGCGACCCACGCCTTCAACATCCCCAAGGATCGCACCTATGCCCACTACGGCAACGGCTACGGCGGTGACAAGAAGGATTGGGCGGACGGCTTTGGACGGCTCGTGCTCGGAGAGAAGTGGATCAGCCACCACGGGCATCACGGCAAGGAGAGCACCCGAGGGCTGATCGCGCCCGACGCCAAGGATCATCCGATCCTGCGGGGCATCGCCGACGGCGACATCTGGGGGCCGACCGACGTGTACGGCGTCCGCCTGCCGCTGCCGGGCGACTCGAAGCCGCTCGTGCTCGGGCAGGTGCTCGTCGGAATGACGCCCGATTCCGCGCCCGTGGATGGCAAGAAGAACGATCCGATGATGCCGGTGGCCTGGACCAAGACG
>JBILOA010000272.1:0-3833 GCA_044374735.1 Pirellulales bacterium
GGCCGACACGACCCGAGCGCGGCCCACGCTGACCTCGACCTGGATTCGGATGGACGGCACGCGCCTGCACGAGCACGTGATCACGCTCGGGCCGGCCGCCAGCCGCCCGCCCCAGCGCACGGCTGCTCCATGACCGTCATCGAAGCGATCGAGCGACTGTTCGCGGCGCGGGGCGACTCGGAGTATGGAGGAGAGGCCGTCTCGCAGCGGGAGCACGCGCTGCAGGCCGCGGCGGCCGCAGTCGCCGACGGGGCCGACGAGCCGCTCGTGGCGGCGGCCCTGCTCCACGACGTGGGGCACCTGCTGCACGACCTCCCTGCCGACGCCACCGAGTCCGGCGTCGACGACCACCATGAACACTCAGCCGCCCGGTTCCTCGAGGCCCACTTCGGGCCCGAGGTCTGCGAGCCGGTGCGGCTGCACGTGGCGGCGAAGCGGTATCTGACCGCGGTCGAGCCCGACTACATGGGCAGGCTCAGCGGCCCGAGCGTCACGAGCCTCATGCTCCAAGGCGGGCCGATGAGCCCGGCCGAACAGGAGGCGTTTCGCGGCAACCCGCACTGGCAGGCGGCCCTGCGACTGCGGCGGTATGACGAAGCCGCGAAAGTGGCCGGGGCCGCCACGCCGTCGCTCGCCCACTTCCTGCCGCTCTTGGCCCGCGTGGCCCGGGCTTAGGCTGGCACTACCCGCTCAGCCGCCGATCACGCGGCTGGTGATCGCGGGCCGGCAGAACGAACGGCTCCGCTGGTAGGCGTCCTCGGCGAGGCCCACCTCCCAGGGATCGGGACCAACCCAGGTGGTCTCGCGGCCGGTGGATGAAGATCACCGTGGGCGCCCGGGCGGCGGCCAGGAAACGGCGGCGGTTTGCCAACGGCATGATTGATCCTCGGGCAACAGGCAGTGTAGTCCAGGCCACCGGTCCGCGGTCCGACCGGGCGTGGCGGTCCGACCGGGCGGCTTGTTCGGCCATATCGCGTTGAGTAGCCTCTGGGCGTTGCGAAGGCTGGGCCCGCGGGATCGTTCCATGAACCTCGTCGAACTCGGCCAGAAGATCCGGGCCCTGCGCATCGAGCGGCGGATGACGCTCGACGACGTGGTCTCGAAGAGCGGTCTCACCCGCAGTTGGCTGTCGAAGGTCGAGAACTTCCGCGTCACGCCCTCGCTGCCCGCGCTCGGTGAGATCGCCAAGGCCCTGGGAGTCACGGTCTCGTCGTTGCTCGAGGACCTCGACCAGCGACCGGAGTTCGTGCTCGTGAAGGCGGGCGACGGGCTGCGGGTCTCGCGCGACAGCGAGTCGAGCAACATCGTCTACGAGTCGCTTGCCCACGGGCGGCCCGACCGGGCCATGGATCCGTTCATCCTCACGGTGCCGGCCGGCGGCGGTCGATCCAAGAATCTGGCGCACGAGGGTGAGGAGTTCCTCCGCGTGCTCGCTGGCAAGGTGCAGTTTCACTACGGTGATGGCGTGCACGAGCTCGCGGCCGGTGACAGCCTCTACTTCGACGCCGCGACGCCCCACCGGCTGGTGAACCCGGGGTCGAAGGACGCCCAGGTGCTGTGTGTGTTCCACGGCCGCGGCCGGCCGTTGATGGCGAAGCCCCGCAAGCGGCGCCGGCCCGCCACGTCCTGAGGCGGCCCGGTCGGCCGCGTTGGCCGCGGCGCCGGGGCCGGGTATCCTGCCGGCCTCGACCCGGCAGGTGTGGAACCGAACCGGGCTCGATTGGGAGTCACCCATGCCCGGCCCGATGCGTCCCGTCCCGATCCGTCTCGTGGTGGCCGACCTGGCCGGCACCACGGTTGATTTTGGGTCAAGCGCGCCCGCCGGCGTGTTCGTGACGCTCTTCGCCCGTCACGGCGTCGCGGTCTCCGAGCCGGAGGCCCGCGGCCCGATGGGCACCGCGAAGCGGGATCACATCGCGGCCCTGGCGGCCCTGCCCACCGTCGCGGCCGCCTGGCGGGCCGCCCACGGCGCCGGCTTCACCGAGCGTGACCTCGATCGGCTGTATGCCGAGTTCATTCCGCTCCAGCTCGAAGTGCTCCCCGACTTCGGCGACCTCGTGCCGGGCACGGCGCCGGCCGTGGCGGCCCTGCGGGCCCAGGGCGTGAAGGTGGCCGTCACCACCGGCTATGACACGGCGATGATGAAGATCGTGCTGGACGGCGCGGCTCGTCAGGGATTCGTGCCGGATGCCGCCGTCTGCGCCAGCGACGTGGCCGCCGGCCGGCCCGCTCCCTGGATGATCTACCGCGCGATGGAGGCTTGCGGCGTCTGGCCGCCGGCCGCCGTCGTGGCGGTGGGAGACACGATCGCCGACATCGAGGCGGCCGTGAACGCGGGCGTCTGGGCGGTCGGCGTGACCGCGACGGGCAACATGCTCGGCCTGTCGCGGGCGGCGCATGACGCGCTTCCGGCGGCGGAGCGGTCCGAGCGGCTGGCCGTCGCCGCCGAGCGGATGCGGGCGGCCGGGGCCGACGCGGTCATCGCGAGCGTGGCCGACCTCCCGGCCATGCTGCCGACGCTCGCCTCCCGCTGAGCCGCCGGCGCGTGACGTCAGCGGCCGTCGCGGCGGGCCTGCTTCCGCTTGCCGGCGGCGAGTGTGTGGCCACGCCGCCGGGTGGAAAGCCCGTCGAGCTTGATCTGGGCGACCGTGGCCCGCGCCTTGGCCGACCGCTGCTTTTTGGCGTCGAAGTGAACGCTCTGGCCGGTGCCGGCGGCGGTCAGCGCGCGGAGCTTGCCGGCCTGCCGGGCCTTCTTCGAGGGGGTGGCCTTGGCCGTGCGGGCGGCGGGCTTGCCGGCGGGTTTGGCCGGAGCGGTGGGCGCCGCCGCCTTGGTGGCGGGGCCGGGCTTGCCGGACTTCGGCTGCTTGGCAGTCGGCGTGGCCGCGCCGAGCAGCCGCCGTCCGGCCGCGTTGATGCCGGCGACCGCCTCCGAGAGCGTCTCACGGATGCTCGACCGGGCGGCCCGATGACCGGCCTGGCGGACCGCCTTGCCCGCCGGCTTGGCGACCGCCGTGCGGGATGACTTCTTGCCGCGGCCGGCGCCGCCGACGGCCGCCGAGATGCCCTCGGACAGTTCCTCGATCCGGGCCTCCAGCCGCTTCACGGCCGCCCCGAACAGCTCCGCCTTCTCCAGCGACCGCGTGTTGGCCGGGTCGTTCGTTCGCGCGGGGCCCTTCTTGGAGGCGATCGATTGCCGCGTGAACAGATCCCGCCACTTGTCTCGGAGCGAGCGGGCCTGCTTGATCGCCGCCAGGAGTTGGTTCCGCGTGGCGGTCGCCAAGGGCGAGCCGACGGTGGTGTCGAGCACCCGCTGCTCCGCGGCGGTGAGCCAGGTGGTGGAAGAACTGCCGGTGCTGCGGGTTGACTTTGCCATGGTGGTTTCGCTGGCTCGGGGTGGAGGTATCGCGGATGACGCCCGCGGCGTTGCCGAATCGTCGCTGAATCCAGCCGGCATGCAAGCGGCTGCGGGATTTTTCGCCACGAAGCCGGCGAAAATCAACAGTCCTCCTCGGCGCGAGACCTCCGCCCGCAAGGAGGGGCTCGTCGGCGGGCCGAAGCCACGCTCGTCCACCGCGTCGCCGGGGTCACCTCAGCCATACCGCACCAGCATCACCCCCGCGAACACCATCAACCCGCCCAGGACGCGGCTGGCGGTGAGTCCCTGCTGCGGCACGTTCATGATCCCGTAGTGGTCGAACAACAGCGAACAGATCACCTGGCCTGCGATGAAGGCGGTGATGAAGGCCGCCGCGCCGAGTCGGGGCGTCAGGGTGGCGCCGGCCAGCACGATCAGGGCGCCCAGCGGCCCGCCGATCCAGTTCCACCAGGGGGCG
>JBILOA010000273.1:0-3820 GCA_044374735.1 Pirellulales bacterium
CCGCGAGCAGGCCGAGGCCCTCGCCGCCAAGCTCCGCGCCGCGGGTGCGCCGGCCGAGGTGGTGCATGCGGCCGACAAGAACCACCTCACGCTGAACCGCGAGTTGGGGGCGGCCGGCGACGAACCGACGAAAAAAATCCTGGCCTGGTTGCGGGAGGCGTCGGCCGTGAAGCCGAAGTGAAGCCGGCCCCCGACCTTCAGCGGTCGCGGAGGCCGGTGGCCAGTTCCTTCGTCAGCTTCAGGTAGGTGTCGCCGAACTCCGTCGAGGGCTCGATCTCGGTGCCCTCGTGCCACTCGTTGAAGCTGGTCACGAGCAGCAGTGGCTGATCGGGTCCCACGAACTCGGCGGCGACCTTCCAGGAGTCGCGGTAGAACTGCCCGCGGCGGCGGTTGATCGTGACCCGCTCCATGCCCCGCAGCGGCGTGTCGTCGTAGCCGGGCATCGCGCTGGGCACGAGCCGCAGACCCCGGCCCCGGGCGGCCCGGTCGGCCGCGGCGAACTGGCCGCGAACCGCCCCGAGGAAGTCGGGTCGGAAGTACATGTTGTAGGCGGTGATTGCCTGGAAGTGATCGCCCAGAAGCCTCCAGTCGAGCCGCTCGGGATCCGCCCAGTAGACGGCGTCGGCCACGAGGTGCGGCTCGATGCCCCGGCGGCGCAGCCGCTCCCGCACGGTCGCGAGGGCGGGGCCCGCGTTCACGAGATCGCGCACGAGATAGATCACGATCACGGGCCGATCACCGAGCCGCAGGTACTGTGGATGCGATAAGTAGGCCTCGGCGATCTGGTCGAAGTGCTCGATGAACCGGTCGGCCGCCTTCGCGCCGTCGGGGAGCATGGTCTCCAGGTCGATCGGCTTGCCTGCCGGCAGGCCCAGCGCCAGCGGCGTCTCGTAGAGCAGCGCGAAGCGGAACCCCGCTCGCTCGCAGGCCGGCAGCACGGCCTTGGCGAAGTTGCGTCCCTCCCGGCCGTCTTGCGACAGCCACGAGACGACGAAGAAGTCGAGGCCTGCCTCCTGGGCCTGGCGCACGTGCGTGGTGGCGACCTCGGGATCGTCGCTCGAGTACCAGCCGAGCGTGGGCGTGTGGGTGACGGGTTCCCTGGTCCAGCGGTCGGTCTCGTACCACGGGTAGTAGTAGCCGCCGACGAGCGGCTGCGACGGCTCGGCGGCGGCCGCGGGCTGGCCGGCGAGGGCGACACCCAGCGAGGCCACGAGGCTGAGCATGAGGGGCAGGCTGAAGACCAGGCTGCCGCGGGCGGGCGGATACGTCATGGACGAGCAGAATGCCAAGGAAAAAACGGCTTGGCAACCGTGGCCGCGGTCCCCGCTGGCTCCCGTGATCGGCTTTGGTCACAATGGCGGCCTGCGGGCTTTGCAAGAGGGTGGACGCCATGCCGAACCAGCGTCTGAGAGTCGGCCCAAAGGCCGTCTGCCTCGCGGCCGCCTGCCTGTTCGGGGGCGGTGTGGTGATCGGCAGCGCGGCTGACGACGCGGCGGGCATCGCGTTCTTCGAGTCGCGGATCCGGCCGGTGCTCGTCGAACACTGCCAGGAGTGCCACGCGGCCGACTCCAAGCCGCTCAAGGGGGGCCTGCGGCTCGACTCGCGGGCCGGGATCCTGGCCGGCGGCGACTCCGGCCCCGCGATCGACCTCGCGGATCCCGAGGGGAGCCTGATCGTGCAGGCGCTCAGGCACGACGGCTTCGAGATGCCGCCGGCGGGGCGGCTGCCAAGCCGCGTGGCCGACGACTTCGTGGCCTGGATCCGTTCGGGAGCGGCCGATCCGCGGCCCGTGCCCTCCGGCGGCCCCGCCGCCACCGCGACGGTGGACGTCGAGGCGGGGCGGTCGTTCTGGTCGTTTCGTCCGCTGGCCGATCCATCCGTGCCCGCCGTCCGCGCCGCCGCCTGGCCGCTGGCCGACACCGACCGCTTCATCCTCGCGCGGCTGGAAGCGATCGGGCTTGAGCCTGCGGCCGACGCTGATCGGGCCACCTGGCTGCGGCGGGTGACGTTCGACCTCGTCGGGCTGCCCCCGACACCGGCCGAGATCGAGGCCTTCGTGGCCGACGACTCGCCCACGGCCCATGCCCGCGCGGTCGATCGGCTGCTCGAGTCGCCTCGCTTCGGCGAGCGCTGGGGCCGCCACTGGCTCGACGTGGCGAGGTTCGCCGAGTCGAGCGGGGGCGGTCGGTCGATGGTCTTCCCCGAGGCCTGGCGGTATCGCGACTGGGTGATCGACGCCTTCAACACCGACCTGCCCTTCGACCGGTTCGTGGTGGCGCAGCTCGCCGGCGACCTCCTGCCGGCCGAATCGCCGGCCGAGGGGGCGGCCCAGCTCGTGGCCACCGGCTACCTCGTGCTCGGCGCCACCAACTACGAGGAGCAGGACAAGAAGATGCTGGAGATGGACGTGGTCGACGAGCAGCTCGACACCCTCGGCAAGGGGCTGCTCGGCATGACGCTCGGCTGTGCCCGCTGCCACGACCACAAGTTCGATCCCGTGCCCACGAGCGACTACTACGCGCTGGCCGGCATCCTCCGCTCCACCGACCTGCTCGTGCACGAAAATGTGTCGCGGTGGAAGGAGCGACCGCTGCCGGTCGACGCCGCCACCGCCGCCGCCGTGGCGGCCCACGAGGCCGACCTCGCCGCCATAAAGGCCCGGCTGGCCGCGGCCAAGCAGGCCCTCGCCGCCGTCGATCCCGCCGCCGGCCGCCCGGGCGCCGCCGTGCTGCCGCTGGCCGCCTTGCCCGGGATCGTGCTCGACGACCTCCAGGCCAAGCAGGTGGGAAACTGGACCTCCTCGCAGCACACCAAGACCTACATCGGCAAGGGCTATCTCCACGACGGCAACGACGGGAAGGGCGACAAGACCCTGACCTTCCAGCCCGAGTTCCCAGGACCGGGAACCTACGAGGTCCGGCTCGCCTACTCGCCCAACGACAACCGGGCCACGAACGTGCCTGTCTCGCTGCTCACCTTCGACGGCGAGGTGGATCGCGTGGTCGACATGCGGAAGCCGCCGCCGATCGACGGGCGGTTCATGTCGCTCGGCACCTTCCGCTTCGACGGCACGAACCAGTGGTTCGTGATGGTGTCGAACGAGGGCACGGATGGCTACGTGATCGTGGATGCGGTCCAGTTTCTGCAGGTCGACGCCGCGGTGGCCGCGGTGCCGGCCGCTGGCGCCGCGCAGGCCGACGCCACGCCGCAGACCGATGTCGCCGTGCAGGCCGGCGCCGCCAAGCAGGCGAAGGCCGAGGTCGCCCGGCTGGAGAAGGAGATCAAGGATCTCGCCGGCCGGGCCCCGAAGGTGCCCCGGGCGATGGCGGTCGAAGACGCCGAGTCACCGACCGATTTGCCGATCATGATCCGCGGCAACGTCCACAATCCCGGGCCGGTCGTGCCGCGGGGCGTGCTCCGCGTGGCGACGCTCGGCGAGTCGCCGGCGATGCCCGCCGACTCGAGCGGCCGGCTCGAACTCGCCCGCTGGATCGCCTCGGCCGACAACCCCCTGACGGCCCGCGTCTGGGTGAATCGCGTCTGGGCCAAACTCTTCGGGGCGGGCATCGTGCGCACGGTCGACAACTTCGGCACCACCGGCGAAGCCCCGACCCATCCCGAACTCCTCGACTTCCTGGCCCGGAGGTTCGTGGCCGACGGCTGGAGCACCAAGGCCCTCGTGCGGTCGCTCGCGCTCTCGCGGGTGTACCGCTTGGCCGTCGCCGACGATCCGCGGGCCGCGGCGGCCGATCCCGAGAACCGGCTGCTCTCGCACATGCACCGCCGCCGGCTCGACGCCGAGTCGATCCGCGACGCGATC
>JBILOA010000274.1:0-3818 GCA_044374735.1 Pirellulales bacterium
CACGGCGTGGCCGTGGATCTTCGCATGATCGAGCGTGAAGCAGCTCGCCCACTGCCGTTCGCGGTCCACGTGGTCGCCGGAGAGGTCGGCCACCTCGGTGACGCTGGCACAGAAACAGGTGGGGCAGACGAGCGTGCAGTTGGTGCAGGAGAGGCACCGGCTCGCCACCTCGTCCCAGCGGGCGTGCTCGAGGTTGCCGAGGAGCAGGTCGCGGATGCCCTCGGTGTCGAGGCTGCGGGGCCGGGGCTGCCCCGGTTCGGCCTGGCGAGCATGCATCCGCGCGGCCAGTTGCTCGGGCACCGCTCTGGCCGCCGCGACCTCCGTGGGCGTGCAGGCGTTCAGCCCGTCGCCCAGCGTCGCCAGGATCTCGGCGCCACGGGCCGAGCCAACCTCGCAGGCAAACCGGCTCGGCCCGCTGCCGTCGCCGCCGTGCTCGGTGAGCGCGAGATCGAAGGAGTGGGTCGCGGCCGGACCGCAGCCCATCGAGTGGCAGAAGCAGGTGGCCACCGCGCGGCGACAGTTGACCGCCACGACGAACAGCTTCTCGCGGCGGGCGGCGTAGCCGGGATCGACGTGCTCGCCCCCCATGAAGACGCGGTCCTGGATGCGGAGGGCCTCGAGGTCGCAGGCCCGCACGCCGATCACCGCCAGCGGCGGTTCGTCACGGGCCAGCTCCTCCTGCGACCACGACCCGCCTTCCCGAGTGAACCGCGCGATCGTCTCCCGGGCGGGAAACAAAAAATTCTTGAGCGAGTGCGGGCCCACGACGTGGTCGAACGTGCCGGCCGCCGGATCGTGACGCAACCGGTAGCTTCCGCCGTCCTGCTCGTCGAGCCAGCCAGTGGGCAGCTCGCGGGCCGAGGCCAGGTCGCGGATCACGACCGCCCCGTCGGCCATCTGCGGCCCCACGACGCGATAGCCCCCGGCGGCGAGCGCCGCGATCAGCCGCTCGAGCCCGACCGCATCGAGCCACCACCAGGAGCCGGGCGAGATCTCGGCGGTCGTCATATTCAGCCTCCGCACTCGTGCAGTTTATCAGTTCTCGGCTCCGAGAACTCGGCGCACCCAAAGACTGCGAGGGGTTGCCCATGCCATGGAGCGGGCGTAGGAAACGGAGCGCAGCCAGGATGGCGCAGCGACGTTTCCTCCGAGCGAGCGGAGGCCCGGAAGGCCGGAGCGAGCGCCCCGCGACGTGGCTTGGACAACCCCGAGCCGCGGCACCCACGACGTGCCGCAGAGTCTCACGCCCCCGCCGTCAGCGCCGCGAGCAGTTCATCCAGGCGCACGGTCGCGAACGCCGTCACGTAATCGCTCATCGAGTACGGGATCACGAGCCGGCCGGCGTGGATCGCCGCCCCGCAGGAGTAGACCACGTTGGGCACGTAGCCGGCCCGCTCGTTCTCGGTCGGCGAGATCAGCGGCTCCCGCAGCCGGCCGATCACCCGCGTGGGATCCTCGAGGTCCAGCAGCACCGCGCCGATCGAGTATTTCCGCATCGGCCCCACGCCGTGCGTCAGCACGAGCCAGCCCGCGTCGGTCTCCAGCGGCGAGCCGCAGTTGCCGACCTGGACGTATTCCCAGGGCTCGGTCGGCTTGAGGATCAGCCGCTTGGCGTGCCAGAAGTGGAGCATGTCCGACTCCATGGAGAAGATGTTCTCGCCGTCCTGCCGCGAGAGCATCGCGTAGCAGCCGCGAATCCGCCGGGGAAAGAGGGCCATCCCCTTGCCCGCGATCTCGGACCCGTTGAGCGTGCTCACCCGAAACCGGACGAAGTCGGTGGTCTCGACGAACTGTGGCAGCACCACGGAGCCGTCGAAGGCGGTGAACGTGGCGCAGTAGGTCAGCGTGCCGTCGTCGTCGGTGAACTGCACGAACCGGGCATCCTCGATGCCGTTGGTCTCGGCGGGCGAGTACGGGAAGATCACCCGTTCGGAGATGTCAGACTCCGGGTCGCACTCGATCTCGTAGTTGGCCCGGGCCAGCGCCATGATCGCCCGTTCGTAGGGCTCCCACTCGCCCCGCCGGCCGCGGTGGCGGCGGGCGGCCCGGCCCACGGCCGCGGCCAGGTCACCGAGGGTGAACCGGTCGTCGAGTTCTCCGAAAACGCCCCCCATGACGTTGTCGATCACGCCGAGCTCGGCGAGCTTCCGCAGGAACAGTTCCTTGTCGTACTGCGCGTTGGCCACCACGGCGGGCGCGGTGACGAATCCCGTGGGCGGGTCGATCCCGATCTGGCCGTCGGCCCCCACGATGCCCGACCGGAAACCGACGCTCGACACGTGTCCCTCGCCGACCGCGCGGAGGCTGAGGATGAACCGCCGCGATCCCTCCGGCACACCGGTCTGGTCGGTGTGCCAGACGATCGAGGGATTGAACAAGGCCGCGCTTTCGAGCGCATATTCCTGCGTGAAGTAGGCCCCGATCAGCTGCCTGCGACTCTCCGTGAGCGCGCGGTCGGTGAGCAGATGATGGCGCACGGCCTCGAAGCGGTCGCTGAAGAACTGCTGCAGCCGCTGGTGCCGGCCGTGAAACTCCGAGAGGACGGCGGCCAACTGGAGTTCCACCGCCTGCTCGCCCAACTCCATCACCCGGGCCACGATCTTCATGGCCCGTTCCCGGTTCGGCGGCTCGAAGGGCCGGTAGAGCACGCGGGCGTTGTTGGGCCGCAGCAGGATGCCCGTTCGCTCCACGCCCACCCGGTCGGTGGCCGTCATGGCGATGCCAGCCGGGCGCGCGTCGGCCGCGCCGCGCGGGCCTCTTCGGCCGGCGCGTGCGGAGGCTGCCCCGGATCCCGCCCGGCGGCCAGCGCCAGTTCGACGAGCGCCTGCAGGTGGGCCAGCGTCGACTCGGCGCCCTGGTTTTCGTTGACGCGATCCTCGAGCAGTCCGTCGCGGCAGCCGCCGCGGACGGGCTCGTAGACCCTGATCCCCAGCTCGTTGTGGCCGTGAAACCAGCCATACGCCCGCCACGCGGCGTCGAGCCACTCCCGCTGACCGGAGACGCGCCACGCGGCCAGCGCCGCCGAGACCATCGCCTCCGCCTCGATCGGCTGCTGGTCGAAGGCCGCGGGCTCGCCGCCCCGCGGGTAGAAACCGCGGCAGCCGATCGGCCGGAAGCAGCCGCCGGGCGACCGCTGCACGCCATCGAGCCACCGCAGCATCGCCAGGCCCGTCTGGCCGGCCTCGGCGTCGCCGCCGGCCTTGCCGAACACGATCAGCGCCTCGCAGGGCCGCGGGTTCTCGTAGGTGACATCCGGTTCGAGCCACGGCCAGTCGTCGTCGGCCACCGCCTGCTGCAGCGTCAGGAGTCGGACGCCCAGGCCGTCGCGAATCGCGGTCGCGAACCGGTCGCCGCCAAACCGCTCCAGGTAGCGGTCGATGCCGATCACCGCCAGCGCCCAGGCGCGCGGGCTCGTCGTCTCGGCGACGGCCCGAATCGCCGCCGGCAGGAACTCGGCCGCCCAGCGCCGCAGGCCCGCCCGCCGCGAGCGGCCCACGCAGGTGCCCAGCGCCACGATCGCCCGTCCGAGGCAGTCGTCGCTGCCCCGCTCGTCCCGCCAGCGATGGTCGAACCCGAGGAAGTTGCGAAACCGTCCGGAGCGGCGATCGAAGGCGTGGCCCAGAAAGGCGGCGTAGGTGGCGGCGGCCCGGTCGAGCCAGGGGTTGATCACACCCAGATCCTCGAGCGTGACTGCGAGCGTGAGGGCCCGGGCGTTGTCGTCGGTGCAGTAGCCCTCGTCGAGGTTGGGCACGTCGTAGGTGGCGTGCTGGATGATGCCGCAGGAGTCGGTGAGCCGCCGCAGGTGGTCGAGGTTGAGC
>JBILOA010000275.1:0-3816 GCA_044374735.1 Pirellulales bacterium
CCACGGCGGACCACCCGCCGCGGCCCGGCGAACTGGACGTCACGGGCCCGGTATTTCTCCAGGCGAACGACCTCGGCCAGCGGCAGGGCGACCCGCCGGCCGATCCGCGTCTGGCACACGAGATACCGCTCCCCGGCGGCCGTGACCGCCGCGGCGCCCGGCGGCTCGGCCCCCCGCTCGATCGCCGGCAGTTCGGCAGCCCGGGCCACGCCCCGGAGATCGAGGATCAGGACCACGCCGCCGTCGCCAAGAACGGTCGCCCCCGAATACATCCCGAGCGCCGCCAACACCCCGCCGATCGGCTTGACCACGATCGTGGAGAGGCTCGCCGACTCCAGCAGGTCGCGGCAGCCCCGGCCGGCATGGCTCGATCCGGTGCTGCCATCCACGACGATCCCGTACTCGCGGTCGTCGACCCGCACGAGCACCACCGTTCCGGCCTCGCGACAGGCGGTGCCCTGCCGCAGCCCCAGGAAGGCGTCGAGAAACACCACCGGTACCAGCCGCCCGCGAACCCGCATCACCGGGGCCTCGGCCAGGCCCTCGATTCGGCTGCCGCCGCCGGTCTTCCGCACCGGCACCAGCTCGCTCACGGCCGCCTGAGGGATCGCGAATCGTTCGCCGGCCACGTGCACCACCAGCGCGGGCATGATCGCGAGCGTCAGGGGCACGTGCACGCGCACGGTGGTGCCCGCGCCGCGGTGGCTGTGAATCTCGACCGTGCCACCGATCGCCTCGATGTTGGTCCTGACGACATCCATGCCGACGCCCCGGCCCGACACGCTGGTCACCTCGCGGGCCGTCGAGAAGCCGGGCTCGAAGATGAACTGCAGCACGTCGTCGTCGGCCAACGCCGCCGCAGCGGCCGTGGAGATGAGCCCGCGGGCCACCGCCTTGTCGCGCACCCGCTCGACGTCGATCCCGCCGCCGTCGTCGGCCAGCTCGATCGTCACGCGGCCGCTCTCGTTGAAAGCCCGCAGGGCGACCTTGCCTGCCCGGGGCTTGCCGGCGGCGAGGCGGGCCTCGGGGGATTCGATGCCGTGGTCGACGGCGTTGCGGATCAGGTGGGTGAGCGGATCGCGGATGCTCTCGATCAGCGTGCGGTCGAGTTCGGTGTCGGCCCCGTCGACCGTGAACACCACCTCTTTGCCGCAGGCTTTCGCCAGGTCGCGGACGGTGCGGGGGAAGCGGCTGAAGACGTGCTCGACCGGCTGCATCCGGGTCTTGACGGCCGTCTCCTGCAGGGCATTGGTCACCGTGTGGATCCGCTGCGTGGCGGCCAGCACGGCCGGATCCTCGGTCTCGATGCTCTTGAGTTCGTTGCGGGCGAGCACCAGTTCCCCGACGAGATCGAGGATCGAGGCCAGCAGATCGACATCCACCCGGACGGTCGACTCGGCCGCGGCGAGCGCCGCCGGCGCGGCCGTCACGACCTCCGGAGAGGGGGCCGGGGCGGCAGCCACCGGCTCGGCACGGGGCGGCGCAGGGGGGAGTGGCGCAGCGGGGAGTGGCTCCGCGGGGGGCAGCTCGGCCAAGGGCGGTTCGGCGGGGGGCGGTTCCTGGCCGGGTGCTTCCGACGTCCCCGTCGGTGTCTCCGCCTCGGCCTCGGTCGCCGACTCCTCCGCGGCGACGGCGGCCAACTGGCGGGACAGTTCGCGGAAATCCTGCTCGCCCTCGGTGCCGGTCGCTTCGATGGCCTGGAGGATCGACCGCACCGCGTCGACCATCGAATAGAGGGTGCCGGTGATCCGGTCGTCGAGCGAGAGCTTGCCGTCGCGGAGCCGGCCCAGCAGGTGCTCACCGCTGTGGGCCAGCGCCCCGAGCTTCGAGAAGCCGAAGAAGCCGCTGTTGCCCTTGATCGTGTGAACGGTGCGAAAGATGCTCGCCAGCCGCTGCGGATCGCCCGGCTCGGCCTCGAGGGCCAAGAGGTCGCGGTCGAGTTGGTCGAGATTCTCGGTCGACTCGACCAAAAACTCGCCGATGAACTCGCTGTTGTCGCCCACGGGTGACCGTCCGGGAATCCTTGCCCGCCGGCCGCTCGATTGGCAGACCACCGCCCGGTGCCGCCGCGACCCGCACGGGTCAACTATACACCCCGAATCGGTACGGCTTACCACCAGGCAGGCCCTACGACCCGCAGGCACGTCACCGCCGGCGGCGGGCGGCCGTCAGCCGTTCGTGGCGGCCTCCGCCCCCTCCAGGAGCGGCCAGAGGGCGTCGATGTCGGGCTTGAAGATGTCGCCGATCAGGATGTCGGTGATCAGGGGCTTGGCATCTTCGTGCCGGCGGACGATACCGCCGAAGTTGAGGCCGTCGTAGAAGGCCCGCACGAGCTTTCGCATCCGATTCATGCCCGCCAGATACCCCGGGCCCCAGGCGCCCAGGGTCGCGGCCGAGGTGTCGCCCGCAACGATTCCTGCATGGATCGCGTCGGCGGCAAGCGCCCCGCTCTTGAGCGCAAGCAGGATCCCCGAGGAGTACAGCGGGTCGAGGAACCCCAGCGCGTCGCCCACGAGCACCCAGCCGTCGCCCGCCACCTGCCGCGAACGATACGAATACTCCTTGGCCACGCGGAAGGGCTCCGTCCGCTCGGCCCCGGCGAGCCGCGGCACGAGCCCCGGGCATCGAGCCACCTCCTCGGCATAGACCGCCGCGGGATCCTTCGACGCCCGCCCCTGAAAGAGATACTCGTGGTCGGCCACGACACCGACGCTCGTCACGTCGTCGGCGAGCGGGATGTACCAGAACCAGCCCTTCTTGTCCTTGAGTTGGAGCACGAGCGTCGCGCCGGCGTCCCGGCCGGACTCCCGCCTGGCCCCCTTCCAGTAGGTCCAGACGGCCGCCTTCTTCAGGTCGGGATCCCACTGGCGGAGCCCGAGCCGGTCCTGGATCACCGTGCTCTGCCCGGCTGCGTCGACCACCACCCGCGCTCGGATCGTCCGCTCCACGCCGGCCTCGTCGGCCGTCCGCACCCCCACGGCCCGACCATCCTCGAACAAGACCTCGAGCACCCGCACGCCCTCGTGCACGTCGACACCCTTGGCCCGCGCGTTGTCGAGCAGCAGGTGATCGAACTCCCGGCGGGTCACCTGCCAGGTTCGCGAACTCTCGTGGTCCTTGTAGTCGGCGAAATAGAAGGGGGCGGAGAGTTTGCCCTCGTCCGAGACGAACTGAACGCTGTGCTTCTCGACGAAGACACCCTCCCGCATCGTGGGCAGGATGCCGAGCCGCTCGAGCACCCAAAACGTTTCGGGGATCAGCGACTCACCGACGTGGTACCGGGGAAATCGCTCCCGCTCGAAGAGGGTGACGGCATGGCCGCGGTCGGCCACGAGCGTGGCGACGGTCGCCCCCGCCGGGCCGCCACCGATCACGATCACGTCTGGATCAGCCTGCCGAATCATGGAACCCTCTCCGTCGACGCCCCGCCACGGGCTCGCGAAAGTCACCCTCTAAGCATAGACCCCGCCGGGCGCCGGGCCACTCCCGGAATTCGGGCGATTTCAGGACTTGCGACGCAGTCTCTGGGTGGCCCGCACCATCCCGCCGACGCTCCAAGGTGACGCAGGCTCGGGGTGGCCCATGCCCTCTCGCTGGACGTTCACGCCGGCCCTCCAGGCCTCCGTTCACTGCGTGTCCGCTCGCTTCGGCATCCAGCCTTCGCTCGCTTCCACAGCTCGCTCGAGGGCACGGGCCACCCCGAGCCGTCCAACGTGCGTAAGGGCAGTCGGCCTTCCGCAATCGGCTCCCGATTCGTCTCAACGAACGCAGCGCGCCACTCCGCGCACGAGCACGGCCGCCGGGACGTGCGGCCGG
>JBILOA010000277.1:0-3798 GCA_044374735.1 Pirellulales bacterium
CGCCGGCACGCCGCTCGCGGGGCTCGTCAACATCCGGGGCGAGCTCCAGCTCTGCCTCTCGCTGCACGCCCTCCTCGGCCTGCCGGGTGGCCCCCGGCTTCCGCCCGTGGCCGGGGCCGGCCCCGACGCGGTCGCCGACGCCGTGCCGCGGCTGCTCGTGGTGGAGCGGTCGGCCGCCCGGCCGGCCGACCGGTGGGTGATCGGTGTCGACGAGGTGGCCGGGGTTCAGCGGGTGCCGCGTTCGACGCTGCGGCCCGTGCCGGCCACGGTCGGCCAGGCCGCCGCCCGCTGTTCCGCCGCGCTGTTCGCCTGGCGCGACCGCGACGTGGCCATGCTCGACGAGGAGCGGCTGTTCGCGGCGTTCCGGCAGGCGGTGGCGACATGAGCGGAGGCGAGCATGGCCGATGACCTGAGCGGATTCTCGCTGCTCGAGCTGTTTCGCCTCGAGGCCGAGAGCCAGACCGCCGCCCTTTCGGCGGGCGTGCTCGCCATCGAGCAACGTGACGCGTCGCCGCAGACGCTCGAGTCGATGATGCGGGCGGCCCACTCGCTCAAGGGCGCTGCCCGGATCGTCGGCCTCGATCCGGCGGTGCAGGTGGCCCACGCGCTGGAAGACGTGTTCGTGGCGGCCAGCAAGGGGCAGGTGCGGGTCCGCCCCGAGCACGCCGACACCCTGCTGGCGGCGATCGACTTCCTGGGCACGATCGCCGCCGCCGCCGATGCCTTGGCGGCCGACGGCCCCTGGCCAGACCGCGCGGCAGGCGTCGTGTCGCGGCTGGCCGCGCTCTCCGCCGCCGACGCCGCCGCGCCGGTGGCATCCGAACCGCCCGCGCCGGTGCCGCCGGCGGTCGTTTCGCAGCCCCGGCCCGCCGTGGCCGAGCCGCCGCCGGCTGCGGAGCCCCCCGCCGAGACCGAGGCCGGGGCCTCCGCGCCACGGGGCCTCGATCCGAGCGACCGCGTCGTCCGGGTGTCGGCCGACAGCCTCAACCGGCTCGTGGGCCTCGCCGGCGAAGCGCTCGTCGAGACGCGGCAGATGAGGCCCTTCGTCGACGGCCTGCTCCAGTTCCGCTCGGCCCAGGTCGATCTCTGTGACGCGCTGGCGGCGCTCGATGAAAAACTGGAGGCGGGTGAACTGCCCGCGGCGGGTGCCGCCGCGACCGTGGCGGCGATCCGCCGCCGGGCCGACGCCGGGCTTGCGGCGCTCGCTCGGCAGGTCGACGACTTCGAGAGCTTCGCCCGCCGCAACGAGGATCTTTCCAACCGGCTCCACCACGAGGTGATCGCCAGTCGGATGCGGCCGCTGGCCGACGGAATCCGGGGCTTTCCCCGGCTGGTTCGCGACCTGGCCCGCACGCTCGGCAAGGAGATCCGCTTCGAGGTGGTCGGTGAGCAGACGGGCGTCGACCGCGACATCCTCGACAAGTTGGAGGCCCCGCTCTCGCACCTGATCCGCAACGCGATCGACCACGGTCTCGAGACCCCGACGGAGCGGGCGGCCGCCGGGAAGCCGGCCGCAGGCACGATCCGCCTCGAGGCCCGGCACCGGGCCGGCATGCTCCACATCACGCTGGCCGACGACGGCCGCGGCGTCGAGGTCGAGCGGCTCCGGGAGCGGGCCGTCGCCAAGGGGCTCGTCGCCCAGGCGGTGGCCGAGCGGCTCGGCGAACTCGAGCTGCTCGAGTTCCTGTTCCTGCCCGGCTTCACCACCAGCGACCGGGTGACGGAGATCTCGGGCCGCGGCGTCGGCCTCGACGTGGTGCAGAGCATGGTCAAGGGCGTCGGCGGCACCGTGCGCGTGGCGAGCCAGCCGGGCCGGCGGACCGTCTTCACGCTCCAGCTACCGATCACGATGTCGGTGATCAGGGCCCTGCTCGTCCAGATCGCCGGCGAGCCCTACGCCTTCCCGCTGACCCGGATCGACCACATCCTGCCCGTGCCGCAGGCCGAGATCCGGACCGTCGAGGGCCGGCAGTATTTCGACCGCGACGGCGCCGCGACCGGCCTCGTGCTCGCGGCGCAGATCCTGGAACTCGCGGGGCCGCCGCCGCCCGATCCGCTGCCGGTGGTGGTGGTCAGCGACCGCGGCCAGCAGTTCGGAATGATCGTCGACGCCTTCCTCGGCGAGCGGGACCTCGAGGTGCGGCCGCTCGACCCGCGGCTGGGCAAGGTGGCCGACATCAACAGCGCCTCGCTCCTCGAAAGCGGCAATCCGGTGCTGATCGTCGACGTCGAGGATCTCGTGCGGAGCATCGACAACGTCCTCTCCGGCCGGCGGCTGTCGCGGGTGGAGTTCGAGAAGCTCGCCGAGGAGGCCCGGCCGCGAAAGCGGATCCTCGTGGTCGACGACTCGATCACCGTCCGCGAGCTGGAGCGGCAGTTGCTCCAGGCCCGCGGCTACGCCGTGGACGTGGCGGTCGACGGCATGGACGGCTGGAACGCCGCGCGGAGCACGCCCTACGACCTGATCGTGACCGACGTGGACATGCCCCGGATGGACGGCATCGGCCTCGTCTCCCTCGTCAAGGCCGATCCGGCCCGCCGCGAGACCCCCGTGGTGATCGTCTCCTACAAGGATCGCGAGGAGGACCGCCTCCGTGGCCTCGATGCCGGCGCCAACCGCTACCTCACGAAGAGCAGTTTCCACGACGAGACGTTCGTGGATACGATCGTCGACTTGATCGGCGAGGCGTGAGGTCGGGTGGGATGAGGATCGCGATCGTCAACGACGTGCGGGCGGCGAGCGAGGCGCTCCGCCGCGTGGTCGAGCGGCTGCCGGGTCACGAGGTGGCGTGGGTCGCCGCCGACGGCGTGGAGGCGATCGCCCAGGCCCGCCGCGACCGCCCCGACCTGATCCTGATGGACCTCCTGATGCCGCATCTCGACGGCGCGGAGGCCACACGACAGATCATGGCCACGGCGCCCTGCGCGATCCTGGTGGTGACCGCCACGGTGAGCGGCAACATCTCGCTGGTCTACGACGCGATGGGCTCCGGAGCCCTCGACGCCGTCGACACGCCCGTGCTCGGCCCCGCGGGTGAGTTGGCGGGCGTCGGGCCGCTCGTCGACAAGATCGGCCTGATCGCCAAGCTCGTCGCCGCCCCGGTCGCGCCGCCGCGCATCCAGCCGGGATCCGTGGCTTCCGGGCCCACGCGGCTGCTCGTGGTGGGCGCCTCGACCGGCGGTCCCAAGGCGCTGAGTGACCTGCTCCTGCCGCTGCCGCGTGACTGGAACGCCGCCGTCGTCGTCGTCCAGCACGTGGACGTGGCCTTCGCGCCAGGCCTGGCCTCCTGGCTGGCCGACCGCACCGGCCGGCCCGTCCGGGTGGCGGAGCACGGCCAGCGGCCTCAGCCCGGCGAGGTGCTGCTCGCGGCCACCAACGACCACCTGGTGATGGCGACCGGGGGCAGCCTCGAATACCGGCCCGAGCCACGGGATGTGTTTTTTCGGCCGAGCGTCGACGTGTTCTTCGAGAGCGTCGCGGCCCATGGGCCGAAGTCGGGCGTGGCGGTGGTGCTCACCGGCATGGGCCGCGACGGTGCCCGCGGCCTCGCCGCGCTGCGGCACAAGGGCTGGCACACGATCGCCCAGGACGAGGCGACCAGCGTGGTCTGGAGCATGCCCCGGGCGGCGATCGACGCGGGCGCAGCCTGCGAGGTGCTGCCGGTCGCCCGCATGGCGGCCGCGATCACGGCGCGGATGTGATTTTTGACCGCCGGGCCATCCATGGCCCCGGCGGTCTTGGCGGCCCTCCGGCCGCCGACCGCACCTCCAGGCGGCCGTGTTCGTGCGGTTGCTGGG
>JBILOA010000278.1:0-3785 GCA_044374735.1 Pirellulales bacterium
CGTGGCTCCCGCCGTCGACCCGTTTCAACGCATCGTTCCATCAGGATCGTTCCTCCAGGGAGGCTCCATGCCCAAGCGTGCTCTGATCACCGGCGTCACCGGCCAGGATGGCTCGTATCTCGCCGAACTGCTCATCGAGAAGGGTTACGAGGTGCACGGCCTCCGCCGCCGCTCCAGCACCTTCGGCACCGAGCGGGTCGAGCACCTGATCTTCGGGGATTCACCGAGCCTTCAACTGCACTACGGCGATCTCTCCGACGGCAACGGGCTCGTCCGCCTGATCCGGGAGATCCGCCCGCACGAGGTCTACAACCTCGCCGCTCAGAGCCACGTCCGCGTGAGCTTCGACCAGCCCGCCTACACGGCCGACACCACGGCCGTCGGCGTGCTGCGGCTGCTCGAGGCGATTCGCGACGTCCAGGACGACACGGGCGAGCAGATCCGCTTCTACCAAGCCTCCTCTTCCGAGATGTTCGGCAAGGTGGTGGAGACGCCGCAGAAGGAGACGACCCCCTTCTATCCCCGCTCCCCCTACGGCGTGGCCAAGGTCTACGGTCACTGGATCACGGTCAACTACCGCGAGAGCTACGGTCTGCACGCCTCCTGCGGGATCCTCTTCAACCACGAGAGCCCCCGCCGCGGCGAGACGTTCGTCACCCGGAAGATCACCCGGGCCGCCACCCGCATCAAGCTCGGCCTGCAGGAGAAGCTGTATCTCGGGAACCTCGACGCCCAGCGCGACTGGGGCTTCGCCGGCGACTACGTCGAGGCGATGTGGCTGATGCTCCAGCAGGACGAGCCCGAGGACTACGTGATCGCGATGAACGAGCTCTACTCGGTCCGCGACTTCTGCGAGCAGACCTTCGGCCGCCTCGGGCTCGACTACCGCGACTTCGTCGAGGTCGACCCGCGCTACTACCGGCCCGCCGAGGTCGACCTGCTCCTCGGCGACTCGACCAAGGCCCGCACGCGGCTCGGCTGGCAGCCGCGGACGAGCTTCGCGCAGCTGGTCGACATGATGGTCGAGGGCGACCTCGAACTGGCCCGTCGCGAGGCGCTGCTCAAGGGCGTTCCGGCCGCCGGCCGGAAGGCGGCCTGAGGGCGGCCACGGCGCAGGGGAGGCAGGCCCACGATGAAGTCGCTCGCCAGAAAGGTCCGCCGGTGGTTCGGGCCACCGGCGAAGTCGCCTCCGGTGCAGCCGCACCTGCTCCGCCGGCATCGGCCCGACCTCCACCTCCGCGGCCCGCGGCGGGACGACTCCCGCGGTCTCGTCTCCCAGCTCTGCCGCCACGACACGCTCGACTCGGCCACCTTCCGCCACTGGGCGGCGGCCTTGGGCGAGCCCTGGCGGCCCCACCGCAAGCTCTGGGAGCTGGCCTTCATCTGCCAGGCCCTCGAGGAGCGGGAGATGCTCCGCCCCGGCCGGCGCGGCCTCGGCTTCGCCGTCGGCGCGGAGAAACTGCCCGCCCTATTCGCCGACCGCGGCTGCGAGATCACCGCCACCGACCTGCCCGCCGACGACGAGCGCCGCAACCCCTGGGCCCAGTCGGGGCAGTGGGTCGGCGAGTGCGACGCCCTGAACGCGGCCGGCCTCTGTGACCCGGCGGCCTTCCGCAGGCTTGTCTCGTTCCGGCCGGTCGACATGAACCACGTGCCCGCCGACCTGACCGGCTACGACTTCACCTGGTCCACCTGCTCCTTCGAGCACTGCGGTTCGCTCCAGCTCGGCCTCGACTTCCTCGAGCGGCAGATGGAGTGCCTCGTGCCCGGAGGCGTGGCCGTGCACACCACCGAGTTCAACCTCTCGAGCAACGACGCCACGCTTGCCGACGGCCCGTGCGTGATCTACCGGCTCCGCGACATGGAGGCGATCTGTGGACGGCTCGCCGCGCAGGGCCACCACGTCGAGCCGCTCGACGTCGACCCCGGCAGCCACGGGCTCGACCAGTTCGTGGACCATCCCCCATACGCCGACTGGCACTCCACCCCGCCGCCCAAGGTCAAGCACCTGCGGCTCAACCTCGCCGGCCATGCCTCCACGTCGATCGCCCTGGTGATCCGCAAGGCGGCGTGAGTCCGCACCACCACCCGTCAGCCCCTGATCCGCCCGCGCCCGCCCGCCCGAGAAACAAGCCCGCCATGATGATCTCCTACGCCCAGAACTTCGAGGACGTGATCCTGAATCGGGTGTTTCACGCCTGCGACCGGGGCCGCTACGTCGACATCGGCGGCTTCGATCCGGCCGTCGACTCGGTCACCAAGCACTTCTACGACCTGGGTTGGTCGGGGGTGAACGTCGAGCCCGTCGAACGCTTTCACCGCAAGTTCGAGAAGCACCGCCCGCGCGACTGGAACCTCAACGCGGCCTGCGGCGCGAGCGTGGGCAGCATCGAGTTTCACGAATGGGGCGACTCCGGGCTCTCCACCTACGTCGAGACCTTCGACCCCAAGGCGGTGGAGGAGTTTGGCCTGCGGCGGGCCACCCGCACCGTGCCGATGACGACGCTCGCCGAGATCGCCAGGCAACTGCCGCCGGGTGACTGCGAGTTCCTGAAGATCGACGTCGAGGGGGCGGAGCGGGACGTGCTCTTGGGCAACGATTGGCGGTCGTTTCGCCCGCGGGTGATCCTGCTGGAGGCGATCAAGCCGAAGTTCCGCGGCTGCGACCCGTATTCCTACGAGCCGACCTGGTTCGACTGGGAGGGCATCCTGCTTCAGCACGGCTACGAGTTCGCGCTGTTCGACGGGCTCAACCGCTTCTACTACCGCCGCGAGGAGCCGGGCCTGCGGGCGCCGCTCTCCTATCCGGCCAACACCACCGACGACTTCACGCTCGTGCCCGGCCACTACCTCGCGACCCCGCGCAAGTCGGCCTGAACCGCGGCCTGCTCCGCGGCCCGCCTCGAAAGACTCACTGTGACCATCTGGTACGACGTTTCCGACCTCATGACCTGGACGCTGCCCCACCTCACGGGCATCCAGCGCACGACCGTCGGCATCCTGAACGGCCTGGTGGCCGAGGGCGTGCCGGTGCGGCTGACGCGTTTTGATCCCGGCCGGCGCCGCTTCGAGCCGCTCGACGCCGCCCACCTCCCGGCCGGCGTTCGCAGCCACCTGTCCCTGGCGCCGGCGACCGCCGCGGCCACCAGCGGCGCTCCCCGCCGCCGCTGCAACGCCCGCGAGCGGATCTTCGGCACGAGCCCGGCCGCGGCCGAACTCCGCACGGCCTGCCGCAAGTTCAGCGGAGCCGCACGGGACCTCCGACACACGTTCGGCCGCTGGCTCGGCGTGCGGGTCCGGGAATCGGCCCGCTGGCTCCCGACGCCTTCCCGCGCCGGCCGCACCCAGCCGCTGCCGGCGCGGAACTCCGAGCCGGAGGGACCGTTCGCCGCCGGCGACGTGCTGCTCTCGCTCGGCGCGTCGTGGCCGATCGCCGGGCATGCGGAGGCCGCCGCCGCGATGCGTCGCCGCGGCGTCCGCCTCCTGCGGATGGTCTACGACCTGATCCCCACCATCAAGCCGCAGTGGGTCGACGAGCCCACCGTGCGGCAGGTCACGGCCTGGGTTCGCAACGTGCTCACCGAGTCGGACCACGTGCTCACGATCTCGGAGTTTTCGCGACGCGAGATCGCGGGGTACTGCGACGAGAGCCGCTTTGCCTTGCCGCCGCTCACGGTCGTACGGCTGGGCGACGAACTGGGCTCGAGCCGCGACGAAACGCCCCCGCTGCCCCGCTTCGTCCCGCGGCGACCGTTCTTCGTCTGCGTCTCCACGCTCGACGTCCG
>JBILOA010000014.1:0-12291 GCA_044374735.1 Pirellulales bacterium
GTGTCTGGCGAGCGGCTGGCGGAGCACTCGGGCAAGCCGCTGATCGAGCGGCTGGCCGCCACGGAGGTCGGCGACGACGAACTGCGGCGCCTCGTTCGCCATCCCGAGTATCTGATCCGCCACATGGCCGCCAACCATGCGGCCGGCTTCACCTTCGCCTACATGTTCAACAAGCGGGAGAAGCCGGTGCGGCCCGAGCTGCTCGCGGAGCTGCGCAGCGACCCCGACCCACGGGTTCGCAGCGCGGGCTTCCGCGCCACCGTCGCCGGCTTCGATCCGGCGGCCCCCTGGGCCGCTCGAGCCTTCGCCGACGCCCTGGCCCGGCTGGCCGACCAGGAGGAATCGTGGTGGATCAAGGACGCCGCCCTCGCGGTCGTCGCCCGAGCCACGCCCGACATGATCGCGCCCCACGTCGACGTGCTGCTCCCGTATCTCGACCATCCGGAGCAGTGGCTCCAGAACGGGGCGCTCGGGGCCCTCGTCCCGGTGGTGGCCGACGACCGGTGCTTCACGAAGGTCCTGCCGGCAGTCGGCCAACTCCTCCGCACCTGCGAGCGCTGGAGCACGACGGGCGGCCCGACGCACGCGATCCGCGAGCGGCTGCAGAAGGCCGGCCCCGCCGTGCAGGAACTGGCCGCCACGACGCTGCGCGAGGTCTACACCCGCTACGCCGGCGTCAAGACCTGGGCGGGCGGCCAGAACATCACGAGCGTCTACGACTCCCACCTCGAATCGCTCGCCAGCATCCTCGCCGACGTGCCGGGCGGCTACGACATCGTGTACGAGGTGGCGAAGCAGCGGTATCCGCACCAGTCGTTGCCCTACGCGAAGCTCTTCCTCGCGGCCGACCCGGCCAAACTCAGCCCGGCTCTTCGCGAAAAGATCGCCCCGATCGTGCGGGAGCAGCTGATCTCGGAATACATGGCCCGCAACCGCCCGGGCCTGCTCGCCGCCGCGGCTGCCCGCAAGCAGGGCCCGCCGTCGGCCTATCTCGTGAGCCCGCTCGACGGCCTCGTCGACCTCTATCGCACGCTCGGCGTCGCCGACTACGACTGGCGGGAGTTCGGCGATTCGCTCGCCGACGCCGAGTGGGAGTATCTGATGTTCGACCCGCCGGAACAGCAGGCCTACGACCTGTCGCCGTGGCGGTACCGCAAGGTGACCCTGCCCGGCGGCATGGAGCAGTGGTTTGACCCGGGTTTCGACGCGGCGCGGGCGGGCTGGAAGAAGGGGCAAGCCCCGTTCGGACAGTACGCCGGCAAACTCGTCACCGACGCCGAGGCGTGCGGCCATGCCTTCAAGGGGGCGACGGGCCTCACCGGGATGAGGACCTTCTGGGACAAGGAAGTCCTACTGGTACGGGGCCGATTCGGCTTCCCCTCGCCCGAGCCCGGCTACATCTACCGCATCCGCATCCTCACCGGTGACCAGGTGGGCGTGGGCGACGGGTACCGACTCTATGTCAACGGCCGGCTGCTCACCGAGATCCAGCAGGGAGTGGGCCGTCGGGAAGGCGGCAAGCCTCGGGGTGGGTTCATCGCGGAGGACTTCGTCTCCGAGTTCGGCAAGGGGCCGGTGACGCTCGCGGCGACCACGTTCCTGCGGTACGGCAACCGGGCGATCGTCACGATGCCCCCGGTGCCCCAAGGCATCTTCAGCCTGCGGCTCGAGCAGATGAAACTCCCCCCGCTCAACGACGAGGCTTTCCGCAAGGCCGCGGTCCACGTGCCGCTGCTGTCGTCCGCCTGGCAGGCCCGGCAGTCCCCAGAAAGCGATGAACCCACCGGCGACGATGATCGCTACCGCTACGACGGCGGCTTCGCGCCCAACCCCGCCGTCGTCGGCAACTGGAAGACCGTGGCGGTGGTGCCCACGATCGAGGCCTTCGATCCGGCCAAGCCCGTGGATGCCCACCGCGCTCCCTTCAAGACCATCACCTTCGCCGACGGGGGCCGCACCGACTCCGGTGTGCGAGTCTGGACGGGCGACACGCTCATCGACCTCGACCGTTTCCAGGCCCTGAAGCTCGTCGCACGGGCCGTCGCGGGCGACGACTGCCTCTTCATCGAGGCCGGCGGGTTCAGCGACAGGCACCCGGCCGGCTGGACCTCACCCTGGATCGTGCTGCGCCGGCAATGACGCCCGCCGCCAGTCCCGTCATCGGTCGAGCGGCGGTGGAAGGACCGTTGACCTTCCCAATCTCTGGGGCAGCGAGCGCTGCGCCCGGTACTGGCTTGGTGTCAGGCCGACCTCCCGGCGGAAGATCACCGAGAGACTCACGTTCGACCTGAACCCAGAGCGCTTCGCAATCTCGTGGATGGGGCGATTGCCCTCGGCCAGCTCCCTTTTCACGCGTTCGATGCGGGCCCGTCGGATCTCCTGGCCGACACTCCGGCCGAGCGCCGACGCGAAGTGTTTCTGGAGTGTCTTCGCGCTGACGGAGAGTTTGGCCGCGACGGTGCTCACACCCATGCGGCGATCGCAGTTGGACGCGATGAATTTCTGGGCCTCCGCGACGAGCAGGTCTTCCGCCAGGAACGAGCTCGTGCTGTCCCGCACCACGATGCCGACCGGCGGCAGGGTGACGTGCATCGGCGCGGCCGCGGGGCTGGCCCCGCGCCGGCGAGCCTGGATCCTCGGCCCGGATTTTCCGTCCCGCTCAGCCTGGGTCATGAGCCCATCGAGCAACCTGGCAGCCTCGTAGCCCACCCGCTCGAAGCCCACTTCGACGCTCGAGAGCGAGGGCCTGGGCTGCTCGCAGAGCAGGATTTCGTTGCCGGTGCCGACGACGGCCACGTCGGCGGGGATCTGCCAGCCACGGTCGAGGCACATCTGCATCACGACGCGCAGGATGTCGTCACCCGTGGCGGCCAATCCGATCGGCCGCTTCCAACTGTCGAGCCATTGCGCAAGCGCGACTTGGCTCCGCTTGTGACCTGCGAGGGAGTCGTCCCACGTACCGGGGAGATTGAGCACGCTGGCGGACTTGCCGGCGGCTTCGATGGCCGCGAGAAACCCTGCCCGCTGCCGCGCCTCGGGCCGGCTTCCCTCGGCCGTGAGGAAGGTGAACCAGCGTAGTCCGTGGGCGAGCAGGTGCTCCGCCTGCAGGCGGCCGCACTGTTCGTAGTCTGGAAACACCCCGGGCACCTGACCGAAGACCGATGACGCCCCCATCACATTCACCAACGGCACGTCGCGCTTCTTCGCGGCGGCGATGAGGCCCAACCGTGCGTCGGTGATTCGGGCGATCACGCCGTCGTAGACAGGCCGGCCCTTGGGCGACGCGGCGATCGTGCCCTCGGCCCAGTTATCGATGAGCACATGCCAGCCAGCCTCATCGGCATACCGCTGGATGCCGGCAAAGACACCGGTGTGATTCTTGTAGAGCAGCGCGACGTCGAGCGCGAGAGCGATGCGGCGAGGGGGCATCATGACGGGTCCCGAAAGCAAAAGAGCGTCAACCTGAAAAAGAAATCCTCGGGCTAATTACCTGGAATCAAAGGGCGATCTCAGCACGAACCCCTCCTTCGCGTCCTTTGCAGTGGGTATTGAAAACTAAACAGATTTCCCCGCAAACGCAATTCCTCGCGTTGCCTTCCCGGCGGCGATTCTTACAATAAAGAGTGGTGGTGGTGCTTGATTGCCGCCGGGGCGGGCTTCCTCAAGTTCACTCAATCCGGCATCCCGATCATGAAAAACTGCATGGCATTCGCGTTGCGGGCTCATCTTTTCGTGATCACGCTGCTCCTGGCGCCAACCGCTCTCCAAGCCCAGTCCTGGTCAGGAGCAACAAGCGGTGATTGGTTGACGGGGACGAACTGGTCAGGCGGGACTGCGGCAGGCTCCACCTCATCGACCGACACGGACATCGCCGTGTTCGGCGTGAATGCCAACAACACGATCGGCATCAACATGACCACCGCTTCAGGTGTGTACTACCTCGGTGCGATCGACAACACCAACTCCGCTGGGCGAACTATCACAAACACGACCGGCACGTCCGGCACTCTCACCCTCAACGGTGCCACGGTCAACGGGGTCGCCAACACGATCATCAGGAATTCGGTAAATGGTTCGCTAGATATCCGGAACGACACCACTTCCGGCACACTCGGACTCGATCTTGCTGGCAGCTCTAACGTCATTCAGAACACAAATAGCGGCGCTATCAGCATCCGTAGCAGCATCAGCGGCAGCGGTGGCATTACCAGGCAGGGGTCTGGCACGGGCATACTTCAACTCTACGGAAACAACTCGTACGCCGGAGTGACGGCGACCAATGGCATCATTACCATCTTCCACAGTAACGCGCTCGGTGCCACCGGGAGCGGAAATAACACCACCATCGCGGCCACAGGTTCCAACACTGGCGGGGTACTGCAACTCAGTGGAGGCATCACCACAGCGGAAAACATCACCATCACAGGAACTACCGAGGCTGGTTCATTCTTCGGTGCGATCCGAAGCATTAATGGGAGTAACACTGTCAGCGGCGACATAACACTCGCCAGCCCCACTGGTAGCATCCGCTTGGAAGCGAACGCAGGCAACCTGACCTTTTCTGGCAGCATCACTCAAACTGGAACGTCGCGCACTCTCGTTCTCGAGGCAGAAAGCGGCCGCACCCTCACTGTGAATAACGCCATCGCCAACAACGGTGGAGATCTGTCAACCGATGTCGGCGGCACGGTCATACTCAATGGAGTGAGTGGCAGTGGAATCGGAAACACGACCATGTTTGGTGGCACTCTCAAACTGGGAGTGACGAATGCACTGAATACCACTAGGCCATTAGAGTTATTTACTAATTCTGGCACTCGAACCTTTGATCTCGCTGGCTTTGGCCAGGCTATTAATGCGCTCATTGGTAGCGGCACATCCGCAGCAAGCACAGACCGCATAGTGACAAACTCAGCAGCTGGATCTGGCACCAGCATCCTCACTGTCGGCAACGGAGGTGGTTCAGGCACCTTCAACGGACAGATCAACAATGGAGCCACCGCCTCTATCCAACTCATCAAGACCGGTGCTGGCACACAAACCCTCTCTGGCAGCAACAGCTTCACCGGCGGCACCCGCATCGATGCCGGCACACTTCAAATTGGGAATGGTGGCACCACCGGCTCACTCTCGGCATCGAGTTCGATCACCAACAACGGAACGTTGGCCTTCAATCGCAGCAACGCGATCACCCAGGGTACCGACTTCGCTTCCGTTATCGCCGGCATCGGTGCCGTCACCAAACTCGGTTCGGGCACGCTCACCCTCAACGGCAACAACAGCTACACCGGAGTGACAGCGATCAATGGCGGTGCCGTTGCCATCAGTAGCAATAACGCGCTCGGAGCAACTGGGTCCGGCAGCCATACCACCATCGCTGCCAGCGGTGATACGACTTCTGGTGGGGTCTTACAACTCAGCAACAACATCAACTCGCCGGAAAGTTTCACCATTACCGGCACTACTGAACAAAACTCCTTCGCTGCTGCGATCCAGTCTGCTTCCGGCAACAACACGCTCAGCGGCAACATCACCTTGGCTGGCTCCGGCGCCATCCGCTTGAATACTACGGGGGCTGGTACACTGACCTTCGCCGGGAATATCACGCAGAGCACCACATCCCACCCGCTTGCTATCAGTGCAAACTCCGGCACCACCATCAACGTGGACAACGCATTGGCCATAAACGGTGGTGTTCTTCGCGTTTTCAGCCCAGGCAAGGTTGTTTTGAAAGGTGCCAGTGGCAGCGGAATCGGTGGCACAGTTATTAGCCAAGGTGGCACCGTCGAGCTGGGAATTACGGATGCCCTTAACACCACCGCCAGCTTGAGCATCGGCGCCTCCAGTGCTACCGATACCGGAAATTTCAGCCTTGTCGGTTTCGATCAAACGGTCAACGCACTCGTCAGTGGCGGATCTGCCGCTACCCGCGTTGTTCGCAACAACCATGCCTCTACATCCAGCACTCTGACCGTGGGCAACGGCGGCGGCTCCGGCACGTTCCTCGGCACGATCGTCAACGGCTCGACGGGCACTCTTGCACTTGTGAAAACCGGCCTGGGCAACCAAACCCTCAGTGGCACCAACACGTTCACAGGTGGCACCCGGATCGATAGCGGCATCCTCACTCTCGACCATGCCACCGACACACTCGCTAACACCGGCGCGGTCAACGTCAACGGCGGCACGCTCGCCCTCGGAGGCAACAGCGACACCGTCGGCGCGGTCACGCTCACCAGCGGTAGCATCACCAGTTCCACCGGTGTCTTGACCGGTGCTTCGTATGCCGTGCACAGCGGCAGCGTGTCGGCCATTCTCGGCGGCTCCGGTGTCGCCTTGACCAAGACGACTGGCGGCACCGTGACGCTTACCGGTGCCAACACCTACGGCGGCGATACGATCATCACCGCCGGCACGCTCAAACTTGGCAGCGGCGGGTCGTTCGCCAATAGCCCGCGGATCATCGTGGGCGACGCAGCCGGCTCGGCGGCGTCGATATTCGACGTCACCGAGAAGACGAGCTTCACGATCGGGGCAACGCAGACCCTGATGGGCAAGGGCCAGGTGTTGCTCGGCCAGAGCACCACCCTCACGATCGACGGGGTGTTCTCACCGGGCAACAGCCCGGGCCTGTTCACCTACGACGGCGGCGGCACGGCCACGCTCGCCGGCACGACGCTGATGGAGATCCAGGGCACCGTCCGCGGCTCTGGCTACGACGCCGTCGACGTGCTGAACGGCACGACGCTCAATCTGGGCGGCGTGCTCCAGCTCGACTTCAACCAGGCCTTCCCCGACGACACGGTGCTCAACCTGTTCACGCCCTCCAGTGGCTCGAGCCTGGCGGGCACGTTCTCCACGATCTCGATGGTGGGCTCCGCCTACGGCGACCTCGCCTTCACCCAGGCTGGCACCTCCGGCATCTGGAACACGAACGTCGGGGCGGCCAACCAGTCGATGACCTTCACCAGTTCGAGCGGCACGCTCTCGATCCTCGCCGTGCCCGAGCCCGGCACCCTGACGCTGGCCGCCCTCGGCCTGGCCGCGGGCCTCGGCTGGCACCTCCGCCGCCGGGCCTGACAGCCCGGCCCCGTGGGGCAGACTTGCAGTCTGCTGAATGCGGCCCCATCTCTGGGAAGTTGCAAATCTGCGCACCGGTTCGGCCCCGGGGCTGACGTGTCTGTCTGAAAACGATGATTTCCTGTCTTCGACGCTGGGGGCGGCGGGCCGTAATCTAAAGACTGCTGCAGGCCCTGCCCGTCTTTCCCTGGAGTTAATCGCATGCCCGTGCTTCGTTCCATTCATTCGTGTGCTTCGCTCCTTCTCGTGATCTGCCTCGCCGCGGCCGCCGCGGTGTCGGCTCGGGCCGCCGACACGCTGCCCGATCCCGACGGCAAGCCCGCCGACATGGCGAAGCCGGTCAAGGTGTTCATCCTGATGGGCCAGTCGAACATGGTCGGCCTCGGCAAGATCGGCCCCGCCGACAAGCCCGGCACCCTCGAGCACGCCGCGAAGACCAAAAAGCTCTATCCCTTCCTCGTCGACGACGCGGGCAACTGGACCGAGCGCAAGGATGTCCGCAACGTGCGGGTGATGGTCGGCAAGGGTGACGGGCCGATGGGCGTCCACAACAACGAGTGGATGAGCGTCAAGGGCCGGTCGATCGGCCCCGAGCTGGGGATCGGCCACGAGCTCGGCCAGCTTCTCGACGAGCCGGTCATGATCCTCAAGAGCTGCATCGGCAACCGCAGCCTCGGCTGGGATCTTCTGCCACCGGGCAGCAAGAGCTTCGAGTTCACCGAGGTCGACAAGAAAAGCGGCCAGGAGAAGACCTGGGTCTACGCCGGCTACAAGGAGTCGCCGAATCGCTGGGAGAAGGGCACCCAGCCGCAGCCGATCGGCTGGTATGCCGGCAAGCAGTACGACGACGACGTGGCCAACGCGAAGAAGGTGCTCGCGGACCTCGGCACCTACTACCCCGACGCCAAGAACCACGAGGTTGCCGGCTTCTTCTGGTGGCAGGGCGAGAAGGACTGCGGCGACGCGGCGCTCTCCTCGAAGTATGAGCCGAACCTCGTGTATCTGATCGAGACGCTCCGCAAGGAGTTCAACTGCCCCAAGGCTCCGTTCGTGATGGCCACGCTCGGCGAGGCGGAAAAGGGCAAGGGCGGCAACACGGGCACGGTGCTCGAGGCCATGCTCAACGTCGACGGATCGTCCGGCAAGTATCCGCAGTTCAAGGGCAACGTGGCCACGGTCTACAGCCACCCGATGGCCCAGGGCGGCTCCGGCAACGGCCACTACGGCGGCAACTCGGAGGTCTACATGGACGTCGGCCTGGCGATGGGCCAGGCCATGGCGAAAATGCTCAAGGGTGAACAATGACGACGCTGCGAGCCGTCGTCGCGCTGGTCGCGGTGCTGTGGCTGCCCCTGGCGGCCGCGGCGCCTCCCAAGCCTCCGGTGCCCGACTTCACCCAGGGTGGAACCGTGGGCGAGGGCCGAGACTGGACGCTCGGCCCGACCGGAGCCCGGGGCTGGGTGTATGCCTGGCGGGGCCACACCCGCGAGTCGAGACAGATCCTGGTCACCTCCGTGGCCGAGGGCTCGCCGGCCGAGGGCGTGCTCGCAACGGGGGACGTGATCCTCGGGGTCGGCGACAAGCCGTTCGACGCCGACGCCCGCGCGAGCTTCGGCAAGGCGATCGGCGTCGCCGAGTCGGAGGCCGGCGGTGGCGCCCTCCCGCTGCTCCGCTGGCGGGCAGGCACAACCGAGCCCGTCGTGATCCGACTGCCGGTGCTCGGCTCGTACGGCCCGACAGCCCCCTACGACTGCCCGAAGTCGCGAGCCATCTTCGACCGCGGCTGCGCGGCCATCGCCGCCAGCGGCCTGCGGGGCGTCTCGATTCCCAATAGCCTCAACGCCCTCGCCCTGCTCGCCAGCGGCAAGGAGGAGTATCGGCCGCTGCTCGCCGCCTATGCCCGGGAGGTGGCCGACCTCAAACTCGACTCGATGGCCACCTGGCACTACGGCTTCGCCAACATGTTTCTGGCCGAGTACGTGCTGGCCACGGGCGACCAGGACGTGGTGCCAGGCCTCCGCCGGATGACCATGGAGTCGGCCCACGGCCAGAGCGGTGTCGGCACCTGGGGCCACAAGTTCGCCGCCCCGAATGGCAATCTCCACGGCTATGGGTGCATGAACCTGCCGGGGCTCAACCTCGCGATCTCGCTGGTGATCGCCCGCGAGGCGGGGATCGAGGATCCGGCCCTCGACAGGGCGATCGCCAAGGCCACCGGTTTTCTCCGCTGGTATGTCGACAAAGGGGCGATTCCCTACGGCGACCACGAGCCCTGGCCGGGCCACGAAGACAACGGCAAATGCTCGAGCGGGGCGGTGCTCTTCGACCTGCTGGGCGACCGCGAAGCCGCGTCGTTCTTCGCCCGCATGGGGGCCGCCGGCTACGAGGAACGGGAGCGCGGCCACACCGGCAACTTCTTCAACGTCCTCTGGGCCCTGCCCGGCGTGGCTCGCTGCGGCCCGCTCACCACCGGCGCCTACATGAAGGAGCAGGCATGGTATTACGACCTGGCCCGCGGCTGGGACGGCCGCTTCGCCTACCAGGGATCGCCCGTCGGCGAGGAGGAGAACAACAACCACACCAAGTGGGACTGCACCGGGGCCTACCTCCTGAGCTATGCCCTGCCCCTCCGGAGCCTCGCCCTGACGGGCAAGCGGCCGTTCTCCGCTCCCCCGCTGACGGCCGCGGAAACGGATCAGGTGATCGCCGCAGGGCGTGAATACATCTCCGACACACACCGGCACGGCGAACGCTACGAGGGCCGCAGCGGCGACGAGTTACTCGCGGGCCTCGCCAGCTGGTCGCCCGCCGTCCGCAAGCGGTCGGCCCGCAGCCTGGCAGCCCTGGAAGGCGATTGGACGCCGAAGCTGCTCACGATGATCGCCGGCTCGGATCGCGACGCCCGCTACGGCGCGATCGAGGCCGTGGGCTTCCTCGGCCCCCGGGCCGATGCCGCCGGACCGGTGCTTCGCGGCCTGCTCGAGGATGGCGACCCCTGGATCCAGACCCTGGCGTGCAAGAGCCTGGCGGCGCTCGGCCCCGACGAGCGGACGGCCAGCGTGGGAGCCTTGCTGCGGATCTCGGCGACGCCCAATCCCAACGACCCGCGGCACATGGCCCAGCGTGCCGCCAGCGAGGCCCTGTTCAGCCGCAGGAGCGGGGTCGTCTCGCAATCGCTCGACGGGGTGGACCGGGAACTGCTCTATCCCGCGATCCGTTCCATTCTGCACAACGAAGACGCCCACGCGCGGGGGCCGGTCGGCGACGTGTATGGCCGGCTGACCGACGACGACCTCGCCATCCTGATGCCCGACGTGGTCGCCGCGATCGAGAAACTCGCCCCCAGCAACGAGATGTTCGCCGACGGCATCCGCCTGGCCGGGCTCGACCTGCTCTCCCGCCTGCACGTACGCGAGGGGATGGCGCTCTGCGTCGCGGTGATCGAGCCCGACCGCTGGGGCCTCGGCCGGCGGCTGCCCCGGTGCCTCGACTCGCTGGCCCGATACGGCGGCCACGCTCGTGAGGTCGTGCCCCAGCTGCAGGACATCCGCCGGACGATCGCCGCCGGCCATCGCGGCGACCGGCCGAACGAAAACCTCATGCAACTCGACAAGGCGATCGCGGCGATCGAAGCCAGTACCGACATGCCCCGGCTCGTGTCGCGAGCCGACTTCAAGACCGCCCGCTGACGGGCCCGCGGGCCGAGCAGGCTGGCACGGATTCGGTTCGTGCCGATGCAGGCCGACAGATTCGCGGCCCTGGTCAGGGGCATCGTGGAACACAGGCAACGCCGCCGCTACGATATGGGTGGCCTCCCCGCCGCCGGGGGAATCTCGTTGACGAGGCGTGGCATTCCACCATCGGGGACCGGGCGTCATGCGTGGCAACATCCGCCTCTGGGGCCGCCGCGGACTCTGGCTGGCCGCGTCGCTGACCGCGGTGATCCCCTCGATCAGGCCATCCCTCGCGACCGACGACGTCGTCGTCGAGCGGCCCGACACCACGCCCCGGAGTCGGAAACCAGCTCCCGCCGATCCTCCCAGCCCGCGCGGCCCCGGGTTCGTCGTCAGCCTGGCGAACGGGGATCGACTCACCGGGAGGATCGTCGCAACCGATGACACGCGACTCTCGTTCAGGCCCGATGTCGCCCGCGACGGGGAACTCGACATCGCCCTGCCTCAGATCGCCCGCGTGGAGCGCAGCAAGCCGCAAGACCCCGTCGAACCACGCGGCGATCGGGTCTATCCCCGGGCCGGGGGCATGCTCCAAGGAACGCTGGTTCGCGTTTCCCCCCGCACCCTCACACTCGACGTTCACCTCGTCGGGCAGGTGCAGCTGCCGCTCGCCGCGCTGGCGATGTTCGTTCGCGAGGGCCGCGAACTTCCCATCCGCACCGCGGCCTCCGACCTCCACGAAGTCTTCCCCGCTGCGGGGGAGCCCCTGATCGGCGAGGCCGCCTTCACGGCCGGCGGCCTGACGGTCTCCCACCAGGGGGTGAACACCGAGATTCCACTCCGCACCGTGGAGGCCATCGCGTTCCCCATGCTTGAGCACCCGGAGCCGCCCGATCAGGTCAGTCCCCCGGGAGCCTGCGTGCTCAAACTGCTCAACGGCTGCGAGTTCGTCGGCACGTCCCCGCAGTTCGACCGCGATCAGATCACGGTGGCGATGACAGACGTGGGCCGCGTGGCGGTGCCACTCGCCCACATGGACAGGCTGAGCTTCGGCGCCCACGCGGCGGCATTCGGCGGCCCGAAGCGGGTCATCTTTTGGTCGGCCTGTGCCGACCGCGACGAGGAGGTGCGGCACATGGCCGACGCCCTTACCGCCGGCCTGCCCAAGGCCTGGAAACTCGACACCCCGGGGGATCATCCCGAACTTGCCGATTTGGAGGCCGATTTGACGAAGGCCGGCGTGCTCGTGGTGCCTGAAATGGAGGAGTTCAACGGGGAAAAACTGCCGGAGCCCGAGAAACTCGGGAAGGTTGTCCGAGCGTTTCTCGAGCGCGGCGGAACCGTGGTGCTGGCGGGGCTGGGTGACAAGCCGGCGGCCTACTGGAAGTCGGCGGGGCTGATCTCGTTGACCGCGAACAAGCGGGACAACGAGGCCGAGTTTCGACTGCTCAAAGGCAGCCCGCTTGCCGACGGGGTGGGCGACTCTTTCACCTCGGTGAACGCGACCCAGGTGTACGAGACCGACGACCCCCAGTTC